>CAYOSB010000024.1:0-26907 GCA_964406495.1 uncultured Bacteroidaceae bacterium
ACCTGGATCTACGGTTTAGGAAACCGCTATTCTATCCCTTGAACTATGGAGCCATTATTTCAAAACTAAACAGGTGCCTGTTTTCGGGTTGCAAATATAGAGTAAAATTGAATTGCAGACAAGTTCTTAATCAATCAATTGATCTTAATAACTTATTCTGAAACAACCTGTAGCTTTTTGTACTTTTCCACCACTATTCATCAAAACCATAATACAATGAAGAAAATCATGCTGTTCATCCTGGCTGCACTCGCATTCAACTTACAGGCACAGCGGATCCAGTTCGATATGGGACTGGGAGCTGCACTTTCACTGGAAGATTTCAAAGCCGGGGGCATCTCTGCCAACGTGGAACCCAAGCTGTTCATCAACGACAATATTGCTGCAGGACTGCGCCTGGAAGGTAATGTGTTATTCGGTGGAAGTGTCTCTGCTGACGGAAATGATATTTCCGTGGGACTGTCCTCCCGCGCGGCACAAACCTTGAAGGGCGAATATTATGTTTCTGACAGGAGGGTAAGGCCCTATGTGGGATTCGGTCTCGGACGGTTCACACAGGCCAACCTGGGCGCCAACTCGGCAGGAGAAGCAACCATCAGTGCAAGTTCAAGCTTTGGTGTTGCACCGGAGGTGGGCCTGGCGCTTGGTAGCTTTCGACTATCCGCCATCTATAATGTGGTTACCGGGAGTAATCGTGTAGAAATAAATGTGGGGGATTTCGAAGAGATCTCCCGGAATTACCTGATCCTCCAGATGAGCTGGAAACTCTTCAAGATCGGACTGTAAGACAGCATTCAGAGTCACAAGGTAAAGATTTTATGTAGCCGGACCATTACAAATGGATCCGGCTTTTTTCATGATTCAAATTTCTTCATGGTCCGGGCAACCTGTCGTCACCTCTTCTTTTCTTCTTCTCTGACTGCTGTTTTTTCTGTTTCAACCGCTTCTCGATGGCACTTCTTTTAGGTTTGGTCCTGACGCGCTTTTTTGGTGGTTTCAAACTCTTGTCGACCAGGTCCAGGAAACGCCGCTGGACAATCTCCCGGTTTTTAATCTGCGATCGGGTGGCCTGACTGGTCAGGATCAATACTCCCTCAGAAGTCAAACGGTGCCCAAGCCGGTCGTGCAGTAGTTTCTTTTGCGTATCATCAATCACATGGCTCTCTTCGAGGTTCCAATGCAGCTCTACCTTCGACTCGGTACGGTTCACATGCTGACCACCCGGTCCGGATGCACGCGAGGTTATAATGGTTATCTCTTTGATCAACTGGTCATGCATAAGGCAAACTTACAAAAACAAGAGTGCAAATAATAGTTCCTGCCTGCTCATCTCTTTTTGCATTATTTTGTGTAAGTTTAGTCTTGCTAACCAATCATTCATACCGCACATGAAAAGACGTGATTTCCTCAGAGGTTCAGCCACTGCGGCAGCGGCGGCTTCCATTGTTCCTGTAATGGGATTAACATCTGAATCAGCACATACTCCCATCCCCGGCAAACATGATTTTAACCTCAAATATGCGCCGCATTTCGGAATGTTCAAGCACCTGGCCGGTGATGACCTGCTCGACCAGCTCCAGTTCATGGCTGACCAGGGATTCACAGCTTTCGAAGACAATGGAATGAAAAAAAGAGAGGTCGCCACCCAGGAAAAAATTGCATCCAAGATGGCCAACCTGGGACTGGAAATGGGCGTGTTTGTAGCCCATACCATCTACTGGAAAGAACCCGGCCTGGCCAGCGGAGACAAGGACCAGCTGAAAGAATTCCTCTCAGAGATCAAAGATTCGGTTGAAGTGGCCAAACGGGTGAATGCGACATGGATGACGGTAGTACCGGGACACATCGACCCACGCCAGGACATGGGATACCAGGAAGCACACGTCGTTGAGGCACTGCGCCGTGCCTCGGATATCCTTGAACCCCATCACCTGGTCATGGTACTCGAGCCACTGAATTTCAGGAACCATCCCGGGCTCTTCCTGAACAAGGCGGGACAGGCCTTCGATATTTGCCGTTCCGTAGATAGCCCGGCATGCAAGATATTGTTCGACATCTACCACCAGCAGATCCACGAAGGGAACCTGATCCCCAATATTGACCTGGCATGGGATGAGATCGCGTATTTCCAGTGTGGCGACAACCCCGGCCGCAAGGAACCTACCACCGGGGAGATCAACTACCTGAATGTATTTAAACACATTTACGAAAAAGGCTTTAAGGGAATTGTAGGGATGGAGCACGGGAATTCAATGACTGGAGCTGATGGAGAGAAGGCTGTAATTAAGGCGTATATGGCTGTTGATGACTTCGCGTAGTACTTTATAGTCCTGCTTGACAGACTTTGTCCAAACATATACTCAGCAATTTCAATTCAGCCGTCTCAATTGTATTTGCGGTTAACCTTTTTGCTTACCGGTTGATGTGTATATATTTTGTAATCTACGTACTTTTCAGTAGATCTACGTACTTTTCAGTAGATCCCCGTGGCTGCCTGGAAAATGTCTCTAATTAAACAAATCCAGGATCTCATCCTTCTTCATATCGCGCAGCGGGTTGTTGGAGGTGACGAATGTTTTCGCCAGCTCGGATTTGCGCTCCTGCAACCGCTGAATCTTCTCCTCAACAGTATGGTTGGAGATGAATCGATATACGAACACGTTCTTGTCCTGCCCGATCCGGTGCGCCCGGTTCAGGGCCTGCATCTCGGCAGCAGGATTCCACCATGGATCGAGAATGAACACATAATCTGCTGCAGTAAGATTCAACCCGACACCTCCTGCCTTCAGCGAAATAAGAAACACCCTGCAATCCGGATCGTTTTGAAATTTATCCACCTGCTGCGGCCGGTTCGTGGTGGAACCTGTAAGTTTGGCATACTTCCATCCCAGCGCGTCCAGCTGCCTGGCATAAATTTCCAGGTGCTTGACAAATGAAGAAAAAACCAGCACTTTGTGGTTTTCCATCACCACACTTTCAATGTTCCTGAATACCTCATCGTATTTCCCTGATCCATATTCGTAATCATCCTCTACCATCAGGGGATGGTTGGAAATCTGCCGAAGCCGGGTCAAAGCTTTCAGGACCATCATCGTGGATCTTTCCAGGCCGATCTCTTCGAGGTTCTCCAGCAGGTTGTTCCGTACCGTTGATTTCTCCTCTTCATATAATCGTTTCTGCTCATCGGTCATATTACAATACCGGTATTGCTCATACAACGGTGGTAATTCTTTGGCTACTTCATCCTTGGTCCTGCGCAGGATAAACGGGTTGATCAGCTCCTTCAGACGCTGCTCCTGGTCCTTGTTCTTCTTCTTTTCGATGCTCTTCACAAACCGTTTCTTAAAAAAGTTCAGACTGCCCAGCAATCCTTCGTTGACAAAATTGATCTGCGACCAGAGATCGGTGAGTGAATTTTCAATGGGCGTTCCTGTCACCACCAGCTTGTGCTTTGCCTGCAACTCGATCATCGCCCGGTACAACTTCGAGTGCGGATTCTTGATCATCTGGCTCTCGTCAAGGACCACGTACAGGAATTCATATGCACCCAGGAAATCGATATCCTGGCGGACGGTATGGTAGCTGGATATGACCACATCAAAATACCTGAAATCTGATGTATCCCGCTTCCTGCTGATGCCGGCATGGGCCATCACCTTCAGGGAAGGTGCAAAACGCCGGATCTCATTCACCCAGTTCTGTATGATCGATGCCGGGACCACCACCAGCGATGTGGGCGTCTCCATCTCACTTCCAAACATGGAAAGTTGCCCGCGGTCCGGTGTATCTTCATGGGTGAGGGCCACACGTTTTTCCTTGTTCAATTGCAGAATTGCAATGGCCTGGAGCGTTTTTCCCAGTCCCATGTCATCCGCCAGGCAACCCCCGAAACCGTTTTCCTGGAGCAGCCACATCCAGGCAAATCCCTCGGCCTGGTAACTTCGCAGCGCTACCTTCAACCCCCTGGGAGGAACAATGTCGGGCAACCCTTCCAGGCGGTTCAGTTTCTCAAGGTGATCGATCGTGGATGCATGCTTTTTTCGCAATGCCTCGTCGACCTGCGAAAAATGCTGCTTATGAATGCGGAGTGTCTCCTTGTCGATCTGTCCAAATTCAAATACCGCCCGGTACCGTGCAAACCATTCCTCCGGGATCACGGCAAAGGTTCCATCCGGCAGCTCATATAAACGTTCATTATGAAGAATATGATGTCTCAGTTTCACAAAAGGGATGCTGTATTCCCCGAATTTTACCGTTGCAAAAAGATCAAACCAGTCTTCCTTTTCCTTCGATTCCATAGCCAGGTCCACGGACCGCAAATAATACTCCCTGTCCAGCTTATGATCGACAAAAAAGCCTTTTTCCACAAGAAAATCGTAATGCTCATTTGTGAATTTAACAGCCTCATATACTTTATCCTGTAGGTCATCACCTGACCATTTTCTTAAAGTATATACATTCTGGTCCCTGCTTTTTAAACCAATTTCCTCCAGTGCCACCTCCAGTTCCTCTTCCCAATCCAGATCCCTGCTGAACCGGTCGAAGGAAAACTGGTCATCCCTGTTCCTGAAATTGACAAATCTTTGCTGGCTTGCCCCCGGGTGGATCCTGAAGTTGTTGTACTTGAGTGTAACGATCCAGACCGGATCCTTGCTGATCCCATATTCAAGAGACAGGAAAGCCTCCTTTTTGGGCCTGACTTCCTTTACTTCAAAGCCAATGGTCTCAACGGCATCATGTTCCTTGAGTGTATTCGCCACAAAGGACCTGAAATACTTCTCTTCGAACTTTTTCTGTACAGCAACATGCTCTTTGGAAAAAAACGGCGTCATTTTCACGGCATCGATCTTCTCAACAAAATATACATCCCTGCCCAACAATATGGATGCAGGGCTATTGCTGATCACTTCCGCCTCTTCGTGGATCAGGTCTACCGGTTCCCCATCCCACAGAATGGAAAGTTTGTAAAAGGTCTGCTCAGGCGTGCGCTGAAACCTGAAAAAGGGTTGTGCAGGCCGCTTGTGCAACACCAGGAAATCATCCGTGAACACGTTCTGCCGCGATTTCTCCTTAAAAAAAACAGTGAAATTATTCTCTACAGCGATCTTCAACACAGCATGTAACCGCTTTTCGATATAAGGCCGCACATGTTCCTTTACAGTCGCTTCATCGATGGTATCCATAAATTCCTTCACGGTTTTCTTTTTTGAAAAGAGCCGGTGCAATTGCTGATCGTTGTACTCATGGATGAGGTTCACTGCCTCCTTCTGCATGGGCGTCAGCCGGCGGTAAGAAAGTGCATCTTCGTTTTTCAACAGGATCTCCCCTGTGACATAATAGGGCAAGGTCTCATCCCGCTCCAGCAGTTGGGGGATCAGTATGGTTCCCCACAGGCGATGGGGTATATAACCAAGTGCAAAGAAATATTTCTTCATTTTGAAAATGAGTTCACCAAAAGACAAACTACAAGTTTGGGGAAACGGCGTGACATTTCAAAGGAATGTTGAAAAAATGTTGAGAGACACTGCAGGCTGGCATGACTTGCAAAGCGCAGGCATGATGCATTGAAGACCAATATGATCTTCGTCAAGCATTTCAATCATCAGGACAACACGCATATTTTGCTGTCATTCCCTGAACTGGTCACGCCTGTCTCCCATTTTTACCTCTTCGGTACCATCCTTTCCTGAGATGGTCAGGAGCATAAATTTCTGTGCACGCATCTGTTGCACCTCTCCCTCTTCGGTCTCCCTCTTTTGCTGATTGGTCAGGATGTTCCATGCCGTACCACGCACCAGGCTGACCGGTAACCGGGCCAGGTACAGGAAATTCCCATCCAGGTATTGCTCCCCTTCAAGCAGGATCAGTCCGAGTGTCGATTCAATGCTCATTAGCGGAATTTGAACTGCACCGTTCATTAGTGTAAAGCTATTGCGCAGGAGCCCAAATTTCACATTGTCCAGGTTCTTATTCCCGGTATACCTGGCCAGTGCTCTGAGGGGTGCGAATCGCTTCACCCTCCCGTCTTCAAGTCGCAGGTTAAACATCGCCGTACTGAAATCCGTATTGATCGAAAAATCGGGATTGATAAAAAACTCTGCAATCCCTTCTGCAGTCAACACCCCGTTGAAATTATCCTCCAGGGAATACAGAGAGTCCTCGATGGCGATCTGGAGATCGAAATCGCTCACATTCACCGTATCAATATCAATATTTGCACTCAACATATACATCGAGGGATCAGCAACATTGAACTGACCGTCAAACAACATGGACCCGCCGGTTACCGATTGCAGTGAAAACTGCTCAAGGTAAAGGATCTTGTATGGCTTTGCAGACAATCTGCCCCCCACTTTTTTCAGCACATTCCCCTGGAATCTCAGTTCCCCAATATGCACATCCAGCGCAAGATCAGGAAAATTCACCTGGCTAAGGCCGGGGGCTTCATTGCTTGAACTGTCGGTTGGGTTACCGCTGGAAGGACCGCCGGGGGAATCGGTTTGATTGCTGACGGAATCTGAAAGTAATTCATACGCCAGCAATTGGTCCAGGTCCAGCAATGCTGAGCGGATCTCCACATTCCCCGCAAGCGTGCGCGTGGAATCCAGCAAATTGGAGAGCGATGCAACAATTTCAAAATTACTTTCTCCTAAGGATCCCCTAAAATCACGGATGACCATCAAACTGTCACGGCGTTCCACATCCACCACCAGGTTATTAAATGCATGCGGGTATTTCTTTAACTTCCACCCCATCTCTTCTGAAGTGAATCTAAAGTCAGGTAAAATACTGTCTTTTAACAATTCGGATACTGTAGTCTCTATCTTTCCTTTCAACTTTAAATCATGCAACTCCTCAACAGAAAACTCCGGAGGAAGGAACCTGAATTCGTTATGCATCGTAAGCAAGTCAGCAGCCCGCAATCTGCCGGCGGAGAGATCAAAAGCAAGTACAAGATTCGCCGCGCTGTCCTTTCGGATCAGCTGGTCATAGTGGATCAATGCGATGTCGAGATCAAACGCACTTTCGCCCACCTGTGCATGCAGATCCCGGATGCCCAGTGTATCGGGTTGCACCTGCACCTGCATGCTGCCATTTGAAATGGGTGTATATCCTGGCAATGTTACTGCAAGATCCGCCAGGGCAAGCTCCATTGCCGGGATACGCTTCTCTTCCAGGGAACGACGCAATTCTTCTCCCCCGATACTGGCCGAAAGCATGAATTCGAGATCCCTGGCAGGCCCTGCCAGGGATGTATCATTCAGCAGTTTCCCCGGGTACAGCTCTTCCGCTCTAAAAGTGAGAGCTGCCGAAGGATCGGCCTCGACATCCAGTAGCCAGGGCAGCAGGTCCCGGAATTCTCCGTCACAATACATCCTGTTGCTGTCAATCTCTGCCTCCAGGTCCTTCATACCGATCATCCGGTCCTGTATCTGCAGTGTTCCACGTAATTGTTTCACCCGGTGTCCGGGAACTGCAAATCCGACATCATCCAGGTGTATATCCATCATTCCCGCACTATCCGGGAAGATCCCGTTTTGCTTATCCAGGGATCCCCTGATATCGCCTTCCAGCCTGAGGTTTCCCTGCAAATCTCTCACCGCATCAGATTTAATGACCTCGTTGATCACAGACAGGTCAGCATCACCGGAGAGACGGATCTCAGCATAAGGCACGGGAAGGTTTGAAAGGAATATTTGGGCATCCAGGGATCCCCTGGGAAAATCGACATGAAAATCATCCAGGTACACCTCTGCTTCAGACAAATCTTTTTTTGTGCCATTGGTAAGGAAGCCTTCAAAAGCAATGCCTGTAACCGATTGGTCGAGGGAATGAATTCTGAAGGCCATATCCGCAGCTTCGGCATTGATCCTCACAAGCGGAAACTGTTCATTGTATGATCCCGATGCATTCCCTTCCAGCCGCATGCTGCCATCACCAATCTGCTCAATCGCATCCAGGTCCAACGCTCCGGAAAGCAGGAAATTCAACAGATCGATTCCTGAATTCAGCGCTGTAAAATCCAGGTCGAGGGTCTTGTTGTCCAGGTTCACCGCTCCCCCGACCTCAAATACTGCATTCATGATATCCAGGGTGGTGCGATCGAGGGATATATGCTGATGCACCTGGTCGAAATGCAGGGCACTACTGAAGGATACTGTCCTGGGTTTACCGATCGAAACATCCTTTACCCGGGCCATTTGAATCTCACTCTGCAGCATTAACTCTGCAGTAATAAGATCAGGATAATATGAAAAACCGCTTACGAGTTCATTCACCTGCACGGAGAAATTGGTGTTGGCAGGAAGATCTTCATAATTGAGCGCGAGGTCCCGGATCTCAAGTTTTTTCAGGTCCATCCTGACAGGCGGTCCATCCTGTTCGATGGTGTCGACGACCTCTGCAGTGCCAAAAAGAATGCCCAGTGCTCTTTCCACATTGGATACCGAATCCTCGCCCACCAGGTAATTGATGGCTCCATCTTCAAAAGACACTTCTGAAATCAAATAAGTGCCCCTGATCATCTGGACTACATCCATAGAAACATAGACATCGCGGAAATTAAAAACAGGAAGGGTGTCAGGTAAGAACGTGGATACAGCAGGCCCAAGAAACTCCACTTGTTTTACGCGCAATGAAACATTGGGAAAATGTACAAACGGTCGCAGGTTGATCTTCTCAACTACCAATTCACCGGGCTGCATTTCATTCACATAGGCAACTGCTCTTTCAGTGATCTTCCCCCGGAACAGGTAGAACAATAATACCAGGAGCACCAGCAGGGAAGCAATCCCCAGCAGGATCCTGAGCAACCATTTGAATATACCTTTGAATACTTTGGTCATCTGTCAAAAGCTGATAATAACTTTCATCCGGGCAATAAAATACGGATAAAGTACTCACAAAACGGGCAACAAATCAAGAAATATTTTGAAGAAAACCCAACATTGCGAAAATGATCCTTTGAAATTGCACTGCTTCGCATGGATTTGGGTACAGGACGGGCACCAGGCCGAAAGGAATTGTGCAGATTGTAAAATGCGCAGAGAGAAATTACGAAGAGAGGTATTGCGCAGAGAGAAATTGCGCAGGGAAGTGTTACGCAGGGAAGTATTGCGCAGGGAAGTATTATTGTTTGGAAAGATTATTTTTGGTCTGCCGTTCAAATGCCGGTAACAAAAAAATGAAGATTGCGTAAAATATAGTGTAACTTTGCGACGTTGGAGCTGCATACATGTAGTTGATTGGTTTTACAGGAAAAAATGCAGGAAAAAATGAAAAAGAAATACACACGTACTATTGCAGGATTCATCATCATGGCAGCAATGACCCTGCCTGCCTGCGATTATTTTGAGAATTGCGGCACCTGTGAAAAAGTGGTTGACGATGGCACAAACATTACTTACCCTGAGAAAAAACCTGTCTGCGGAGATGCCTACCTGGATCTCCTGTATTCCACACCGGTAACGGAGAATGGGGTCACCACCTACTGGAATTGTTACTAAACAGAAGTTGTTCCGAAAGTATATATCAGGGGTGTTGAAAAAAGTGATAGTTGCACTTTCAGTCATCCCGATAACCGGATGCGCCGCCTGATTCGTGGTGGTTTTAAAAATAATTTGTTTTTCCGCATAATCGCTGTTAAATTGGACGATGTTTTCTACGGCAGGAAACCACACATAAAGCGGCTTCCCGGCCGGTATATTTTTGCCAGACCAGAATGACCCTAAGCGGATATATTGCCATCGCTGTTGTGATCCTGATGATCATTGCCCTGCTCAAGGAAATGATGCGCCCGGGATTGATATTGTTCACTGCCCTGGTCATATTCATGGTCACCGATATCATCACTTCCGAAGAAGCATTGTCAGGCTTCTCCAACAAGGGAATGATCACCGTGGGTATCCTGTTCCTGGTAAGTGAAGGATTCAAGCAAACCGGTGCACTTTCAAAGCTTGCCAGCGTGCTGCTTCCAAAAAAGCGGGCCCCGATCCCCCGTCTGATCCTCAGGCTCACGATGCCCATTGCGGGTGTCTCCGCATTCCTGAACAATACCCCCATGGTGATCATCTTTGCCCCGATGATCAAGAAATGGGCCGAAAAATTAGGCCTGCCCAGTCAGAAATTCCTGATCCCGCTCTCCTACGCGACAATCTTTGGCGGTACCTGCACGCTGATCGGCACTTCTACGAATCTCGTTGTACATGGAATGATGCTGGACCGCGGGTTCGAAGGAGGCCTGGGATTTTTTGAGCTGGCCAAGGTGGGGATCTTCGTGGCAGTGGTCGGTTTTCTCTACCTGAATATTTTCTCCAACCGGTTGCTTCCCGGAGAGATTATACCAAAGCATAGCTTCCCCAATGATATCCGCGAATATTATTTCGACGTCATACTCACCGAAGGAAGTTCACTCATTGGAAAAGATATTGAAAAGAGGCGCCTGCCAGGACTTTCAGAATTCGTGGTCAAGACTGTGATCCGTGATGGAAAGCATATACGGATCTCCAACACCGCATTTACCATTGAAGAAGGAGATGAATTGATCCTGGCCGGGAAATCTGAAGATGTGGGCTTTCTCATGCAACAAAATGGCATCAAGCTGAAATGCCTGGAATCTGCAGACAATGCTTTCATGAACCAGGATCTGAAACTGGTAGAAGTCGTCATTGCACCCCGTTTCCCCGGAATTCAGAAAACTATTGAAGAATTCGATTTCAGGGGACACTATAATGCCGTGGTGATGGCTGTCCACCGCAACGGGGAACGGATCACCACCAATATGCAGAGTGTGGAATTGAAATCCGGCGACAACCTGATGCTGATCACCACTGATGATTTCACCAGGTACTGGGGTGAATCCAGGGCCTTCTATATGGCCTCGGAGATTGGTGACATGGACAGTTCCAAAGACAAAAGAAAGCGATGGCTTGCGGTGATCATTACACTCCTGATGGTGGTGGGAGCCACCGTGGGCGGACAACTCCCCAGCTATGGCGATGTGGAACTGGACATGTTCTTTTTCGCTGCCATCGCCATGGTGCTCATGGCGTCCATGAAGATCTTCTCGGCAAAAAAGTACACCAAACCCATCAACTGGGACGTGCTGATCACCGTTGCCAGTGCTTTCGGGATCAGCCGGGCACTACAGAACTCCGGCGCTGCGGATGTGATCGCCCATGCCACCATCAATCTGACAAAAGACCTTGGCCCAATATGGGTGCTGGCCGCCATCTATATCATCACCAATATTTTTACCGAGATCATCACCAACAACGCCGCTGCGGCATTGAGTTTCCCTATTGCTCTTTCGGCTGCAACCCAGCTTGGTGTGGATCCCAGGCCCTTTTTCATCGCCATTGCCGTGGCTGCATCGGCCAGTTTCTCCACGCCCATCGGTTATCAGACCAACCTGGTGGTGCAGAGCATCGGGAACTATAAATTCAGTGATTACTGGAAGATTGGTCTGCCTTTGAACATACTTGCATTTATCGTCAGTATGATCGTCATCCCCATTTTCTGGAGTTTCTAAAGATCCCTTCCTGGTTCTTTCCTGGTTATGTGCATGCTTTGTTGGCAGATGCACAGGCAACTGTTTATTGAGGAAAATCCTGGCAAAAGGGAGACAACATCCGTTCGGTAGCTACCATCCAGCCGCCTGGCCATCCTTTCGTGATTCCGACGCCCCGTAGAGCACACCTGTCTCAGGATCCCGCATAATGGCCTGGTATCCGCCATATCCGCCAAAGCTGAACTGCACCTTATGACGCATACGTATCAATTTGCGAATCTCCGCATAATCTATACCCGATTCCAGGAAAAGTGTGCCACCATCTGTCATCTCCTCCCCGGTGGGCTGAGAGGACCCTCCATGCCGGATCCGCGGCGCATCACCTGCTTCCTGCAGGTTCATCCCAAAATCCACCAGGTTGACCACCACCTGGGCATGTCCCTGCGGCTGCATCGATCCTCCCATGAGACCGAAACTGATCAATGGTTTTCCATCTTTGGTGATGAAGGCCGGGATGATGGTATGAAAGGGTCTTTTCCCCGGTGCATACACATTATAGTGCCCCTCCTCCAGTGAAAACAGCTCTCCCCTGTCCTGCAGCATAAACCCGAGTCCGGGGGGCACCATTCCGGATCCCATACCACGGTAGTTGGACTGTATAAGTGAGACCATGTTGCCTGCTTCGTCCGCCACTGTGAGATAAATCGTATTTCCATGTTCGATCTTCCCGGCATCATAGCGCTGCGCTGCCAGGCTGCTGTTGATCAGTGCCCTGCGTTCCGCAGCATACTCCTTGGTCAATAGCGACCTGTAATCCAAATCATTGAAATCAGGATCTGCATAAAACTTCGCCCGGTCCTCAAACGCCAGCTTCTTGGCCTCGGTGAAATGGTGAATATATTCTGCACTTCCGAATCCCATCCCGGCAATATCATATCCTTCCAGTATCTGCAGTATCTGGAGGGCAGCAATGCCCTGTCCGTTGGGAGGCAGTTCCCACACATCATACCCCCGGTAATTAATGGACATCGGGGTCACCCATTCCGAACGATGCGCTGCCAGGTCTTCATACGACAGGAATCCGCCCTGTTCCTCCATAAAATCACTTATGGTGCGGGCAATGTCTCCTTTATAGAATGCATCGCGTCCCTCGGTGGCAATGGTTTCCAGTGTATTGGCGAGCGCCGGATTTCTGAACAGCTCTCCCTTTGCAGGCGCAGCCCCTCCAGGCATATATACTTCCTCCACATTGGGATATCCCGAAAGATAACGCGTACCGTTATTCCAGTAAAAGGCGATCAGTTCAGTAACGGGAAAACCCTCTCGTGCATATTCGATCGCGGGCTGCAAGATCTCCTCCATGGAAATGGATCCAAACCTGTCGTGCATGGCAAACCAACCGTCCACGCATCCAGGGACAGAGACAGGCAGTGGTCCCAGCGCTGGTATACTGGTGTATCCGTTCTCTTTAAAATAGTCCAGCGTCAGCGATTTTGGGGACCTGCCGCTGGCATTCAGTCCATACAATTGTTGTGTTTCGGCATCCCACAGGATGGCGAACAGGTCTCCCCCGATCCCGTTTCCCGTCGGTTCGACGAGTCCGAGCACCGCATTGGCAGCAATGGCAGCATCAATGGCATTCCCCCCTGATTTCAGGATATCGAGTGCAGCCTGGGTAGCCAGGGGCTGACTGGTACAGGCCATTCCATGGGTGGCGATTACTTCTGAGCGTGTGGCAAATAATTCCCCGGTAAGCCGGTCCTGCGCATGAAGCATACCGCATGCCCCAATCATTACAATGATGAAAGTGATTCTTTTAAATTGCATATATCTGATTTTAAGTGCGGAGCACGTATAGCAGGGGGTGAAGGCGGTGTACATTTGTCCATTATCTCAGGCCAGATGTTTCATGGCATTATGATAAAGGTTCCACGGGCAAAGCGATCTCTTTCTTACAGCAACATTCGGGGGAAAAAACAGCAGCTTCAATGTCTTATGGTAGTTCACCCGTTAGGTTTGCAACTGTTATTGTTCTTTCAGTTTATAGACCCTGATCCAGTCAATTTCCATGGCCGCCGGGAGTCCGTTGTCGGAGGCCCATCGCTTGAGCCCGGCACTGAACACCATGTACATCTCCTCCTGTGGTACTCCTGCTGAATGGGTTTTGAAGGTCTTCCCGTTGATTTTCCAGATCAGTTTGCCCGGACTCCATTCGAGCGAAAAAATATAAAAATCACTGCTGTACCGCGAACCTCCTGTCTTTGAAATCGACCTGGAAGGAGCCTGCCCTTTCCTGGTGGCCCAAAAATAATTTGAATAGAGTTTCCCTTTCTCGTATTTCACCACATCAATGTGCGGCACCAGTCCATTTGAAACCAGCCAGAATGCCTGTGTCATTTCCGTGGGTGCCATTTTGATCTTCGCTTTGAAGATACCATATTTCTGCCGGAAACTTTTCCCGGTACTCATCAATGCAGAAGTATATTCGAATGAGTCCTGCAGGAAGCCATGTACCGGATCCCACTTTTTGCCCTCCGTCTCTTCGGCTTTGGTAAGGAGCCGGGCCTTCTTGTCATAGAATTCAATATTCTTACCCTCAGTGGGAAAACTCTTGTCATCAGCCATGGTATAAGGTTCGTCCAGGATCTCATCTCCCCAGTAATAGCGGGTCATCCATGTTTTTTCATCGAGCCTGGATCCTGAAAAAGATTCGTTAAAAGTCTCCTCCCACCTTGCAATCTCCTTAAAAGGATTTTTCTTTTTGGTCTTGAAATACCAGGTGATCTTGTCGGATTTCTTCAACACCTTGTATTCTTCTTCCTTGCGAAACTCCTCAGAGTTTTTGTATTCTTTCTTCGGGATCTTTTTCTTGCGAATGGCAAACTCGCTGGATGTAACCTCTTTTTCAAGTTCCTGAAAATGCTTCAATTCATCCGAATTTTCAAATTCCTGAAAAGCATGATAATCAGCCCTGAGCTGATCCTCGGCGCTTTCAACCTTTTCAGTACCCGGGATCATCCCGAGTAAAAATGCTAGACTTGCCATAATGCGTTACTGAATAAATGGGTTGATCAAATCATTAATGGAATAAAGATAAGAAAATTTGTACAGCCTTCAACTATCGGTAAGAATATCCCCTGCCCCTGCTGAAAAAATAGTAGACGGCCTGTACCTGGATAACCGGCGATGCCAGGGGAGCAACCAGGAGCCATTCTCCGGAAGAAGTGTCCCCCGGGCGCAATCCCGTAAAGCTATAACGGGCAGAAACAATAAAATCCCAACTTCCATTCATGCGCATCTCCAGTGCCGCACCTATAGTGGGTCCAAATCCGCTGAGGGTGGAATCCACCGGCTCATCCGGAAGCGTTATGAGCATCTTGTTTTTTGAAATAATATGCCGGTAATTAACTCCGGCGACAGCTGCCAGCCGTACCGATTTTTCCTTCCATACACGTGCCTGTACATCAAGATCGCCATGGAACATGTACGTAGTAGTAAGATAGCTGGTATGGGAGACCTCCAGGGGCATAAATGCCGATACGGAGGGAACAATATGGAACACCTTTCGCCGGTCCAGCGAAATCCATGTTTTCACGTTCAGTCCGGGATTTCCTGTGTCGCCGCCATTGAAACGCTTCTTGGTCGCAAAGGTGAGCCCTGCCCCGATCCGCTCCGGCTGGGCAACAGCTGTTAAGGTAAGAAAAAACAGCGCAGTGAGTATGACACTTATCCTTCTCATATGCAACAATTCAACACTTCACTTACAATGCCTGATGACAGGTCATGTTTCACTCGGAAGACCTGATCGGAGCGGGCCAATGATATGCAGGTCCTTGAAAATGAAGATCATCAAGTAAAGACTATAACAAATGTAAATAAAATATATCACCGAATGCAAGAAGCTTTCTCCTGACCTTGTGAAAATGAGGATAAAAATGTTAAATTTGTTGCTTTCACATTTAAAACAGGTAATGTCATCATCCATGTCACAAAAAGGAGAAATCATCCAGGTTATCGGTCCCGTAGTAGATGTAGGCTTTGAAGCTTCAGGTACCGATATGCCAAATATTCACGACGCGCTGGAAATCCCCCGGGCAGATGGCTCGAGACTGGTTATTGAATGCCAGCAACATATCGGCGAACATTCAATCCGTGCCATCGCCATGGACTCCACCGACGGACTCCAGCGGGGAATGGAAGTAATACCCACCGGTACTTCTATCACCATGCCCTTTGGAGAACAGATCAAAGGCCGCCTGCTGAACGTTGTCGGGGAGGCCATCGACGGAATCGGCAAGGTGGACAAAAGCAAGGGATATCCCATTCACAATCAACCGCCCGAATTCAGTGACCTGAGCACCGAAACAGAAGTGCTGTTCACCGGGATCAAGGTAATTGACCTGTTGGAACCCTATGCAAAAGGAGGAAAAATCGGTTTGTTCGGTGGCGCCGGGGTAGGAAAAACGGTGCTCATTATGGAGCTGATCAATAACATTGCCAAAAAATATTCAGGAATATCTGTATTTGCAGGCGTAGGTGAGCGGACACGTGAAGGAAATGACCTGCTCAGGGAGATGATCGAATCAGGTGTGATCAAATACGGCAAGGAATTTGAAAAATCCATGGAAGAAGGATCCTGGGACCTGGACAAGATCGACCATGAACTTCTGAAGGAATCTCAGGCCACCCTGGTCTTTGGCCAGATGAACGAACCTCCCGGAGCACGCTCCACTGTAGCCCTTTCAGGACTCACCGTTGCTGAATCTTTCCGCGATGGTGCCGGTGAAGAGGGCAGCGGAAAGGACATCCTGTTTTTTGTAGACAATATTTTCCGGTTCACACAGGCCGGATCGGAGGTTTCTGCTCTCCTGGGAAGGATGCCTTCAGCAGTGGGATACCAGCCAACGCTAGCCACGGAAATGGGCCTGATGCAGGAAAGGATCACTTCAACCAGGAATGGTTCGATCACCTCTGTTCAGGCGATTTATGTACCGGCAGATGACCTGACCGACCCTGCCCCGGCAACCACCTTTGCACACCTGGATGCCACCACAGTATTGAGCAGGAAAATTGCTTCCCTGGGTATCTATCCCGCTGTGGATCCGCTGGATTCAAGTTCCCGGATCCTGTCGGAAGAGATCGTGGGAAAGGAGCACTACCGGACTGCGCAGCGCATCAAAATGCTGCTGCAGCGCTACAATGAGTTACAGGATATCATCGCGATCCTTGGAATGGATGAATTATCTGAAGAAGATAAATTGATCGTGCACCGCGCCAGACGGGTACAGCGGTTCCTTTCACAACCGTTCCACGTCGCATCGCAGTTTACGGGCCTTGAAGGCGTCTTTGTCTCCCTTGAAGATTCCATCAAAGGATTCAATATGATCATGGATAAATATCCTGAAGCAGCATTCAACCTCGTAGGTACGATCGATGATGCCATCGAAAAGGGAGAAAAACTGCTCGCTGAAACCAAATGATTGAATTTACGTATTCAAGAAAAGAAACAACATGTTGCTGGAAATCATATCACCTGATAAAAGCCTGTACTCAGGAGAGATATTGAGCATCCGGGTACCTGGCTCCAAAGGCTCATTTGAGATCCTGAAAAACCATGCGCCCATCATATCAACACTTGATAAAGGGATGATCGATATTCTTGAAAAGAACGGGGACAGGAATACTTTTAAAGTGGATGGTGGCGTGATCGAGGCAAAAAATAACAAGATCATTGTACTCGCTGAAAGCGCAAAATAAAATTGGTTTCACTTCTTCCCCATGGCTTCTCCTGGTCATTCTCCTGGTCATAGGAACAGGGCGGATGAATGCGTTTGGCCAGGTCGGTAAATCCACTGTAACATTCTATTCTGCCGACAGCCTGCTCATTACAGCAGATGAATATGTCAGTTCAGATACCCTTCCTTACATCGTGTTACTTCATGAACAGGGATCCAGCAGGGGTGAATATGCAACCATCATTCACCGGTTCCGGAAAATGAACTATAATTGCCTGGTACCGGACCTTCGCAACGGGGGCAACGCAAGCTTCGTGACCAATGAAACTGCCAGGCGCAGCCGGAAAAGAAAATACGGCAAACGTGTTGAAGATATTGAAGGCGATATCCGGGCAGCGATCCGGTATGCAACGAACAAGTCCGGTCAACCTGTTGCACTTGTTGGTGCCGGTGCCAATGGATCGCTTGCAATGAAAGCAGCAAAGGAGCTCGATTCCATCCAGGCCGTCATCGCCCTGAGCCCGGGCGAATATTTCCGCAACAAGTTCAGTGTCGAAGAAACCCTTACCGGTATTGAAAAGCCTGTCCTGGTTATGTCCAGCCAGATGGAATACCCATATATGGAACAATTGCTCTCAAATGTGGATGATCATTACAAGGAACTATTCAAGCCTGAAAACCATGAAGGCCGCAGGGGAACCGCAGCACTGATGAATGATAATCCTTCACAGGGTGACTACTGGCTTTCCATTCTTCTCTTCTTCAAGGACCTGCAGTAATGGTAAAGTTCCTGGTTATCCGCTTCAGTTCCATTGGTGATATTGTGCTCACCACACCAGTTGTACGCGGACTGCATCTCCAGGTGGAAGATGCAGAAGTCCACTATCTCACAAAACCCGCGTATGCCTCCCTGCTTACTGCAAATCCTTATATTACCAAGGTCCACACGCTTGCAGCTCATCTTTCCGATACCGTAGCTGCCCTGAAAAAGGAAGAATTTGATTATATTATTGACCTGCAAAACAATTTGCGCTCACTGCAAATCAAGCGGGCATTGAAACGGATGTATTTTACCGTCAATAAACTGAACCTTAAGAAATGGTTCCTGGTGAATTTCAAAATCAACCGGCTTCCCGAAACACATATTGTTGACAGGTATATGCAGACCGTAGCGCTTTTCAGCGTGGAGCACGACAACCAGGGACTGGATTTCTTTATCCCCGAAGCTGACCGGGTCTCACCCGGGGATCTGCCCGAGCCTTTTCAATCAGGATATGTAGCACTCGTGATCGGTGCAAAACATACCACAAAAAAACTCCCTACGGAGAAACTTATTGCACTAACGGGTGCGCTTCTTCACCCAGTGATCCTGATCGGGGGACCTGAGGATAAGGAAACCGGTAACAGCCTCGTTGACGCACTCCCAAAGAAAAAGATTCTAAATGGTTGCGGCCGTTGGTCCGTCAATCAGTCTGCCGCTGTCATCCAACATGCAAACTGTGTGATCACCCACGACACCGGCATGATGCATATCGCCGCGGCATTCAAAAAGAAGATCATCACCCTCTGGGGCAATACGGTCCCGCAATTTGGCATGTATGCCTACCAGCCTGATCCGCAATCGGTCGATTACCAGGTGGATGGGCTCTCCTGCCGGCCCTGTTCAAAGCTGGGAAAACCATCCTGTCCCAAAAAACATTTTAAATGCATGATGGATCACGACACGGGGATGATCGCAGCCAGGTCCAACAATCTTTTCTGATTGTCAGAATTATTGACAACACAATGTCCGGCTGCTCACTGTGCAACAAACTGATAGGTGATCTGACCGCGTTGCCTTGAAGGAGCTTCGTAATCGCTGCGAAAGGTGGAAGAGCGCGCAGCCGCTTCTGCTGCATCAATAAAACACTGTGAGTCTCTTGCCGATTCGACCCGAACGACCTTTGCACTGCTTACGGAGCCATCCTGCCGTACCTCGATATCCACGGTCACCAGCGCAGACCCCTCACACCTGTATACGGGTATGGTAAGCTTTCGATCCTGGCGATCAAGTGGCGGATCCGTGAACGCGTAGGTAATACGCGTGGGTCCGGTATACGGTGTTTCCTCCTCTTCTACCTCAGCAGGTGGTGGGGTATCTTCCTCGTACACATAAGAAGAGATAATCTCCTTCCATTGCTCCCTGTTCTTTAAAAATTCCTCATCTTTCTGCGATTCCAATTCCTCCAACAGGTCATCCACATATTCCTCCGTGGAGATATCCGTGCTAACCTCATCATTCACATTCACCGCCCTGTTGCTTGCCTGCTCCCTGGCTTCAAACACCTGCTCGATCCATTCAGGCGGCAGTTCGACCTCCTCCTGCTCCATGAGCTCTTCCAGGGTCACTTCTTCAGAGAAATCCAGCATAACCCCCAACTCCCGGTCCTCCTTCAGACCCTCCACCTTCAGCAATACCAGCACAATGGCAATCACCAGGTGAAGGATCACCGTATACAGGATGGGTACCAGGTTGATTTTGAAAAATTCCCTGATGTTCCCGGGTCCATATGAGAAGAGATCTGCCATGTTTGGTTCTGCAAAATTATGATCTTCTGCGTAACAAGGAAATATTGTACATTTACATAACGAAGATAAGACAATTAACATATACGAACCGAAACGTACACGATATGAAAAAGATCATTGCCCTCGCACTCCTGTTGACTACCCTAGCCAGTTGCAGCATCCTCTCTGAGCTTACCGCGCTTTCAAAATGTGAATTCAGTTTTCACTCCGCCCAGGATCCCGTTGTGGCTGGAATAGATGTCATGCGCATAGATGATTATTCCGACCTCACCTTCCTGGATGGACAACGGATCGTCGCCAATATTCTACAAAAACGCCTGCCTTTTGGGATCACCGCCAATGTGGAAGTACGCAACCCCGGACCGGTTACTGCCGCACTGAATCATATCGAATGGATCGCCTTTATTGACGATATCCAGATCTCCACCGGTCGGATCGATCAACGGGTGGAGATCCCGGGCAATGGAGGTACCACATTGGTTCCCATCCGGATCGAAAGCGACCTGTTCCAGTACCTGCAGGGCGACAATCCCAACACCATGCTGAATTTTGCACTGAACCTGGTAGACGCCGGTGGCCAGCCCACCAGGCTCAGCTTGAAGATCAAACCATCGGTATATGTGGGGAATACCATGGTTCCCTACCCGGATTATTTTACGATCAGCAAGAGCTTCTCTTCCGGAAATTGATCGAAATACCAACACACCGACATCGACAACATGTCTACGGGGTCGGGAAAACTGCAGGACAGTTCACCAGGAGCAGTTCACCAGGAGCAGTTCACCAGGAGCAGTTCACCAGGAGCAGTTCACCGGGAGCAGTTCACCGGGAGCAGTTCACCGGGATCAATTCACATCAATGGTGAACAACAGCCGGGGTTTTATCTCACCTGTCTCCGGGAGATAGGCAACCCTGGTGCCCATGGAGATGGGAAAAAAGATCCGCAGGAAATGAAGATCGAACAGGAGGTCCGCACCATATGAAAAATAATCCTTCTCCACCAGTTCCGGATCAGGATCCGCAACCAGCACATCTTTCCCCCGCAGGTAATCTGTCCAGAGGTTGCCACGTATGCGCTTGATATATACCACCGGACCGATCTGCAGGTCGGGATACAAGAGCGGAAAACTATAATCGGCGCTGTAGAGATCCAGATCCAGTCCGGCGATACTTGTATGTCCCCGCGGCAGCGCAATATCGTTCCCGAACAGGTATCGTTCGGTTTCCTGGACCTGGGTGAGCAGTCGCAGTCGGATGGACTGGTGCCGTAACAGGCCCGGCACATACAGGGTGAGGCCAGCAGTACGCAGCGTTCCGAAATTATGCTGATCGAATGGTGCATGCCGTAACCCGGCGAATGCTGAAAAACCCAGCCTGGGCAAGATCTCCCTGGATCCCATCCGCAGGTAGGAACTCACATAGAACCGGTACAGCAAGCGGTGAATACCACTCTCGTATCCTGAAAGGTCCGCATTCGGGAACAGGTCTGAACTATAGCTATATCCAAGCAGTGGTTGTGCATAGGAGATAAATTTCCCGGTATTCACCCGCAACGGAATGTAGATGCTTGAACTGAATGAGAACCGGTCCGGGCGTACCGCGACATTGTCTGCCGAATTAAGCTTATTAACCACCGGGTAGCCGCCGTAGTCCATCCTGAAATCTACAACCGGATACCTGCCCTTCAACCTGAACCCGGAGTGCAGGTAGTGCAGCTTGTCACTGTACTCATAACCCACCATGCCCGTCACGGTGCTCAGCAGGTTCTGTGTAAGTACCGTTGCCCCCAGGTGTACCGGCAACTCTTCCGGGGTCAGGGCAGCTTCAGGGTTCATATAGTTAAAATAGAGCGGTAGCCAGGAATGTATATTGATGGCATTGAAAAGTTTGCGGTAGGGCCTGGGCTGGTACTCCCCCGGTGGGACTGCCAGGGAGCTGTCGATGATCTGCCGTTCCAGCGCTGTGGGATCCGCATCTACCTGCTCAGTAGATACAACCGGTTCTTCCATTTGCTTGATGGTGGACGGATCCAGCTGTTTTGAGACGGCCCGGTACCCGTCTGCATGGTAATCGGCAAACAACAAACTCCCCGTTTCACGATCCACCGAAGGATCAAAAGCACCCAGGGCTGCATCCGTGACCTGTTCCAATACCTTCCTGCCCGGGTCATACCTGTAGATATTATCGATCCCGGAAAAAGTGCCGTTAAAATATATATGGTCTCCAACGACTTCAGGGATGGAGATATCATCAAATCCTGCATAGTAGAGCTTATCCCAGGCACCACGAGACCAGGAATAGCGATACAGGTATTCACCTGTCTGATCATTGACAGTGGCGACCAGGGCAGTATCCTGGTCCATCCAGGCGGGATGCTGCAGGAATGCATTCCCCGGGGAACGGACGGTATGCAATACATTCCCCTCCGTGTCCAGGATCACCAGGTAAAAAGAATGGTCGGTACGTTGCTCCACCACGGCAATGTATTTGCCACTTTCAGAAAAATCCGGTGCATAATAGCGCCTCTTTTTCCCAAGTTCCCTTACTTTCTTTTCTTCCAGGTCATAGATGTGGATGCTTGAGAAATTCCTGTTGCTCCAGCGAATATCCGGGACCCACTCATCCCAGGCGATCATGCCCTTGCTATAGGTAAAACGTCCGGAATTCATGAACCCGGGTCTGAAGATGCGTGTTGCCTGGTCCCGGCCATCGATCCGCACAAAAGCCGGTATCTGGTCCGGACCTGACTGCAACGCGATTACCGATGAATCATTCAGTTTCTGCGGGAACCGGTAACTGGTATAGTATTTTGATGGTTCAGGACTCCACCGGGTTGTTTCGCCCGGATCGCGCTTTTTGAACGATGCTGCCCAGTGCTCCCTGTAGAAATCCATCGTGGAAAGATACAGGTCCTTTTTTGAATCGACCCCGTATTTCTTCATGCTGAACCAGGTGGGAACTACCAGGTAGGGCTTCCTGGCAACATAGTTTTCCATATCGATCCAGAACTGGTCGCCATAGGTCCTCCTTCCATAACGCACCATGAGGTACCCAAGTTCATAATGATTGGGGAGCACATCCTTGTAAGAGCCCAGGACCGCTTTGGAAAAGGAATAGTGCTGTTCACTTTCCAGTAAAATCGCCTTCATGCGCATTTCAAATGAGGGGAGCCTGCCCCGTCCCGTATAAGAAAACCGCGTCTCCGCATCGACAGCATCGCCTTCAAGATACCACATAGGCAGGAATCCGGTGATGGCTCCTACTGCTTGCTCACCTGCGATATAGGAAAGTGCTTTACTTACTCCCTGGTTAAGTTTTGAAACCTGGAAGGCATGTCTGCCTTCGTGAAGCGCCAGCTGGGTCATCCAGTCCTGCGGATACCCGTTGGGATCGGGATTGGTGAATACCTCCAGCCTGCGGGGTGCCCAGACAAACACCCCATTGGAAAAACTGGATTCGTGGTGAAATACCACAGGCATTTTTGTGTGCCGGTGATCCAGTACGCGCGCCTGGTGTGGATAAAAATACTCCATCTTGTCGGCAAATGCCATGGCCAGGCTGTCCAGTCCACGTGGGTAGATAAGCTGATAGTGGTCGCTGGAAAACTGGTTCCAGCGAATCGTTCCCCTGTCCTGCCCGTATTCATAGAACTGGCCCGACAAAGGTCTCCAGGTCAGGGTGAGCAGCAACAAGAAAAAGCTGAAACAATATTTGACAGACCGCTTCTGCCGAACACAATTACGACGCGGCAAACTGAACTCCGAATCCCTGGTTACGTAAATATACATATGCTCTTTTTCGCACATCCTTTTCCAGGATTATGTCATACATGCGTGTCGCCCCGCTGGTCCGGCATACCTGTGCAAGCGATTCCTCCAGCTGGATCAGATCCATTCTCTTTCCCTTATACCCGGTGATTATAGTCACCGGGGCGCCGTCGATCTTTCGCTTACTCAGGGCAATAACCAGCAGCTGATCCCCGGGCTTTTTCGTTGCTGGTTCATGAACATTGGCGTACTCAACTTCAAATTCCGGGTAAGTGGAATAAATCACCTCATCGGAAAGCGGAAAATGTTTTTGTACCATGTCAGTTCAGTTAGTAGAATGGCAAATATATGTTTCCTGCAGGAATCTGTCAATTTTTTTAAGTAAATTCGGAACCTTAAAATCATTATTACCCGGATGAATATGGCAAGTTTTAGAAGATATAACCTGATCCTTGGCTGGTTCAGCTTTCTTGTTGCACTGATTGTATATTCCCTGACCATCGAACCCTCCGTTAGTCTCTGGGACTGCGGTGAGTTCATCGCAAGTTCCTACAAGTTGCAGGTCGGGCATCCACCCGGAGCACCACTGTATATGATCATCGGCAGGATCTTTGCCCTGTTTACCAATGATACAGCCAACGTGGCAAAAATGTACAATATGGTCTCGGCTGCCAGCAGTGCATTCACGATCCTGTTCCTCTACTGGACTATCTCCCATTTAGTTAAAAAGATCTATATCAAATCAGGGGAAGATCATACGCCCAAAAATTACATACTTGTGATGGGAAGTGCCCTGGTGGGTGCACTGGCCTATGCCTTTTCCGATACCTTCTGGTTCTCAGCCGTTGAAGCGGAGGTCTACGCCACCTCTTCTCTATTTACTGCCGTGGTCTTCTGGGCCATCCTGAAGTGGGAAAATATTGCAGACGATAAACATGCCAACCGCTGGCTCATACTGATCGCTTATCTGATGGGGCTTTCCATAGGTGTGCACCTGTTGAACCTCCTGGCCATCCCCGCGATCGTGCTCGTATATTATTTCAGGAAATACGAGGTAACGCGGAACGGGCTGATCAAAGCGATCCTGGTCGCGATGGTCATACTGGGTTCTATCATGTATATCATTATTCCGGGGCTGGTAAGAGTAGCTACATGGTTTGAGCTCTTGTTTACCAATAGTATCGGACTTCATTATAACACAGGTTTTTTCATTTATGTGTTGTTACTGGTCGGACTGCTGGCATATGGCATCTACCGTACCCAGTACAAAAAGAAAAATGTATTGTTGAATACGATACTGGTCGGCCTCACCGTGATCATCATCGGGTATTCATCCTATGCCATGATCATCATTCGTTCAACTGCACAGCCCCCCATGAATGAGAACAGGCCCGATAACGCTTTCGCGCTGCTTTCCTACCTGAACCGGGAACAATACGGAGACCGTCCGCTGGTCACAGGAAACCAATACAATGCAGAATTCGAGTCTGTGGAATATAACAAACCTGTGTACGTCCTGAATAAGGAAACCAATACCTATGAGATCGCATCACGGAGGCCTGAAATCACCTATAAAGAGGGTAAAGTCCTGTTCCCCAGGATGTACAGCAGGGATTCGCAGCACAGGCGTGCCTATGTTGAATTCGGGACCATTAAGGATCCATCCGATCCCACCTACCTTGACAATATCGAGTTCTTCCTGCGCTACCAGCTCGGCCACATGTACTTCAGGTATTTTATGTGGAATTTTGTGGGCCGGCAGAATGATGTACAGGGGCATGGAGGAATCCTGAACGGCAGGGTCGTTAGCGGCATCAAGGGCGTGGATGAGATCTGGCTGGGCAACCAGGACGAGATCACCGATGATATGCGGAACCACCCTGCCAGGAATACCTACTATTTTCTTCCGCTGATCCTGGGAATCATTGGGTTGCTCTTTCACCTGAAGCGTGACGTGAAAGATTTCTGGGTCGTCATGACCCTGTTCATCATGACCGGCGTTGCTATCGTGATATACCTCAACCAAACGCCTTTCCAGCCCCGGGAACGTGATTATGCCTATGCAGGTTCTTTCTATGCATTCTCCATCTGGGTAGGCATGGGCGTTGCCGGAATGGCCTCGTTCATCAGTCGATGGATGTCGATGCGTCTTGCGGCGATATTCAGTTTCATCATTGCGCTGATGGCAGGTCCGCTGCTGATGGCAGCTCAGAACTGGGATGACCACGATCGTTCAGGAAGATACCTGGCAAGGGACATTGCCCGTAACTACCTGGAATCCTGTGATGAGGATGCAATCCTTTACACGGTTGGCGACAATGATACATTCCCATTATGGTACCTGCAGGAGGTGGAAGGGATCCGGACCGATGTAAGAGTGGTGAACATGATGCTGTTCAATACGGAATGGCACATCGATCAGATGAAGATGCAGGCCTATGAATCGGAACCTTTACCGATCTCTTTTCCGAATGCAAAATACCGGGAAGGTACCAATAATTCAATATATGTCAGGGAAAACGAACGCTGGGCCACGGCTGATTATATTGCAAATTTCATCAGGAGTGATGACCCCCGTACCAAGCTCACCCTGCGCAACGGAGATAGGGTCGATCACCTGCCCACGCATAAAATCGTGATTGATGTAGATTCTGCTGCTGTATTGGAGCATGGGATCGTTGCCCCGTATGATGCGGACAAAATAGAAAAAGATGTGCGTATTCAACTCACGCCCGATGACCAGATACTGAAAGGGAATATGCTGCAGCTCGACATTTTTGCGCAGAATGACTGGAAACGCCCCGTATATTTCACTGCAGGAGGATTCGACAGTAGCCTGGGCCTGGAACCTTACTACCAGCTGGATGGCCTGGCCTACAAGGTCGTGCCGATCAGGACCCCGCAGGAAAGCATCCTGGTAATGGGCCGCATCGATCCGGACAAAATGTATGATGTCGTCATGAACACATTCACCTGGGGAAGAATGAATGCACCTGATGTACACCTGGATTATTATTCGATACGTACACTTTCTGTAATCAGATTCAGAAACCTGCACGTGCGTCTCGCGCTTGAACTGCTCGAGCGTGGTGATACAGTGAAGGCCGTGAATGTGCTGGACCGCTGCATGGAGCTGGCGCCCCATTCAGTATTGCCTTACGACCAGTTCATTGGCGGACTTACTTTTCCACGTGGAGAAAGTACCATCCACCATGAAGGGATCATCGAAGCATACTATATGAGTGGTGAGACGGAAAAAGCAAATGCGATCCTGGTGGAATATTTTGATATCCTGAATCAGCGCATGGCCTATTTCAATTCATTGAAA
>CAYOSB010000025.1:0-1470 GCA_964406495.1 uncultured Bacteroidaceae bacterium
AATCCGCCTGATCCTGACCAGGTGTTTCAGGGAAAATTCCATGCCAATGGTGAACAATAACAGGGCTACTCCGATTTCCGCCAGGAGTTCGATCTGGTGCTCACCCTTTACCAGTCCGAGTAAATGCGGTCCCGCCAGGATGCCGGTCAGAAGATATCCCACTGCCGTCGGAATCTTCAGTCGCGTGAATAAAAGATTCACACCTGTTGACAAGGCGAAAATGATGACGATATCTTTTAAGATTCCAAGTTCCATAGCTTGCAGGGCAATTGTGTCTAAATTTAAGAATTTTGAGGATAGGTTGGGGATTCTGTGAAATATTTTCCAAAAGAGTTTGTCGACAGATCCGGAAGGGCTGGAATGGTGGGATAATTAATTAAACCGGTTGTTCCCCTTTCCAGGTTCCCCTGCTGAACAAAGGGATAAACCATGCAAAAAGCTCCTCCTTGAATCCATTCCTTTTGCGGACGTTCTGAACGGCTTCAAGGTGTGGTTTGTTTGCTCCAAAGGCAAATTGCTGCATATCCCCGAGCGATTCCCATATAGAGAATGTCGCCTGGGTGGTCCACGGTCGTTCACCCACCCCCTTGGTGAAGATAGTGCCGGGTGAGGCTGCATGCGACCGGCTTACCTTCCCTACCCGGCTCCAGAATGGCACATAGTATTTCGCCTTGAGTGTCGCCCGCGTAAGCACCGCGACGATAAATTTTTCTTCAGGGGGTTGTACCGGGATGAAAGGATTGACGCCCGACCATTTTCCCCGGGACTGGATCGGTTGCATAAAAATGGAGTATACTTCCCTGGCATGTTGACGAAAACGGCGCATCACCGGCGCATCTGTTTCAAATTCTTCTGCTTCCTCCCGGCTGTTCCAGACAGTGAGCAAAGCGTACGTCGAGAAATCCGGTTTGATGCTGTAGCCATAACCGCCACCTGTTCCCAGCATTTTATAAAATGAGATTCGGTTTTCACGTTTCAACTGCCTGGGAACATAAAACATCCGCGACATCGCCCACAGGTATTTCCCGGGTGGAAACCGGAAAAAACTCAATACGACTGTCTGTTGCCGAGAAGAATCCATAGGATCATTTACATTTTATACGCTGGTCGGCCCGGCAGAGCATTCTGCAAAACTACTGAATGAGATAGCATCCTCCCGAAATCAGGCAGCACCAACGCAGCTGCGCCAGCATTAAAATCAGCCATCATCAACGTTGTTGCGCCAGCATTACATCTGCTTACACCAGGTTTGCAATGAATATATTTCATTCCTGCTGATTCTACGAGCACAGCGACAGAAAGATACAGCTAATTTTGATCAACAGATGCTTTTTCAATGAGAAATACATTTTCTAACCCTTGAAAGTTGTCAGGCATGATGAGGATAGTGAAGATTGCATCTATCTCAGAAAAATAAACAATTTTGAAAAATACCAGCGGGGTCATTCATCAATGACAATTCGGTCGTCC
>CAYOSB010000025.1:1570-26427 GCA_964406495.1 uncultured Bacteroidaceae bacterium
ATCTATGACAGTTAGGGCATCCATCAATACCTGTTCGACCATCCATCAATACCAGTTCGGTCGTCCATCTATGACAGTTAGGGCATCCATCAATACCTGTTCGACCATCCATCAATACCAGGTCGGTCGTCCATCTACGATCTACGTATTTTGCAGTAGTTCTACGTATTTTACAGTTGATCTACTGGCTTTCTAGTTGATATGTTGGTTGATCAATTGATCATTCCAGTGAAAGATTAAAGGATTTTTTTAAAAGGTTACGCATTTTTTGAAGAGAACCCCGGCTCAGATATATTGTCCCAGCTCCATCCACCGCTGCATTTTCTCATCGATGCGTTTGATCAGTTCCGCGATCCGGGCTGCGTTTTGATGCATCTTTTCATAATCACCTGATCCGGCGTTCAGTGTTTCCTCCAGGGCAGCCTTCTCCTGCTCCAAGGCTTCGATTTCCGGTTCCAGTTGTTCATATTCCAACTTCTCCTTATAGGTGAGCCTGGTCTTCACAGCTTTCTGGCCCTGTTTTTCCTTCCCAATACTCCCGGCATCCCGCTGCCTGTTGCCCTTCTCCCTGCCAGGAGATGCTTTGTCCGCAGGGACCTTACCAGGGGATATCCAGCCCGGTGAGACCTGGCCCGGTGCTTCCCCGCCAGGAGAGACCATACCCGCAGACTGCTTTCCTTGAGGCACCTTGCCCGATGACTCCTTCCCCGCTGACACCTTTCCCCCTTGCACATTTCCCTTACTGCCAATGCCGGTGGCACCTTCCTCCAGTCTCCCTGTTTCAATCAGTCGCCTGTAGTCTGAATAACTTCCGTAATGGTCCCTGATCCTGCCATTCCCTTCAAAAATAAACAAATGATCCGTAAGCTTATCGAGGAAATACCGGTCGTGGGAGACGATCACCAAACATCCCCCGTACCCCAACAGGAACTCTTCCAGCTTGTTCAGGGCAAAAAGATCCAGGTCATTGGTAGGCTCATCCAGGATCAAAAAATTGGGATTCCTGATCAGCACGGTCAGCAGGTGCAATCGCCGCAACTCTCCCCCACTGAGTTTAGAGATCATTTTATACTGCGCCTCCGGAGGAAACATAAAATGCTCCAGGAACTGCGATGCAGAGATGGTCCTGCCGTCTTTCAATTCAACAATTTCTGCAATTTCCCTTACAGCGTCAATCACCCTTTGACCGGGTTTCCAGTCGGGATTGATCTGCCGGTAATAGCCGGTCACCAGTGTTGCGCCCGTATCGATGGACCCGTTATCCGGTTCTTCTGCTCCGCTGACCAGGTCCAGGAAGGTAGTCTTGCCAGTGCCATTCCGGCCAATGATCCCCAACCGCTCCCCTTTCGAAAACTTGTAACTGAAATCATCGACCAGTACCTGGTCATCATAACGTTTGCTGATGTGCTTCAGCTCCTTGATCTTTCCTCCCAGCCTGGGGACCTTCACCTGGAGCTGCAGCTCCCCCTCATCCAGTCTACTCATCGCTTTTTCCCTGATCCCGCTGAATGCATCGATCCGGGATTTTGACTTCCCCGTCCGCGCTTTGGGCATTCTCCTGAGCCATTCCAGCTCTTTTTTCATCAGCTGACCTGCCTTATCGATCTCTGTCTGCTGTTGCAATTGCCGTTCAACCCGCTTCTCAAGGAAGTATTCATAATTGCCATTGTAGGCGTACAGCTTCCCCCGATCCAGCTCCAGGATCCTGTTGCATACGCGGTCAAGAAAATAGCGGTCGTGGGTCACCATCAGCAGGGTCAGCTGGGTTCTTGACAGGTATCTCTCCAGCCACTCGATCATGTCGGTATCCAGGTGGTTGGTAGGCTCATCCAGTATCAGGAAATCCGGTTCATCCAACAGCACCAGGGACAGTGCCAGCCGTTTCTTTTCTCCCCCGGAAAGACTGGCGACCTGCTGCGAGGTATCGGTGATCCTGAACAGGTCAAGCAATTGCTTCATCCGCCGGTCATAATCCCATCCCTGTACCCGGTCCATTTCTGCTGTTGCTGCTTCCAGTAATTGCATAGATGCTGCTGAATGCGTCCGGGAACTCTCCGCAACAGCCTGTTCATACCTTCTTATGACAGAAATAACGGGAGTATTTGCCGTCAGGATCAACGCATCGATCGTCAGGGCATTCTCAAGCTCCGGCAGTTGTTCCAGGAAGGCGACCTTGATCCCGTTCCTGAATGTGTATTCGCCTGTATCCTGCTGCTCCTTACCCCCGAGGATCCTGAGCAAAGTGGTCTTCCCGGTCCCGTTCCGTGCGATCAGCGCCGTACGGTCACCCTTCTCCAATCCGAACGTAAGTCCGCTGAACAGGACCTGCGCACCAAATGCCTTCGATATATTTTCTGCCGAGAGGTAATTCATTTACTTGCTGTTTCAGGTTGGCGAAGGTACAAAAAAGGTGCAGATCAGAATGAAGAAGGACACGCAAACAATCAACGCGCTATCCATCATCAGGAGCGGTCACCCTGTTCTGGCATATTGTGTAGCTTTTTCCCCTATAACGTGTTCAGTTCTACAAATGAAAATCGCAATTCGTGATCCAGCTTCTGTAAAAATTCAAAGAATGAACAAGCAATGACAGGGAGCCTGGCGAATGTCAGATGACCGCAGGCTTTACGCACCCTGCAAGTCTCATCATCGTAGAATTTAACTACTTACCGACTTGCATGTGCAGCTGAAATCCTGGATTTTTGGAATACAGCTTCATGTGTTATCATCGAAAAAGTGATCAAAGACAAGCGATTGGCATGATATTTTTAGGAAATGCTTCAAACAAATGGTTTTTATTTACCGGACCGGTGCCTTAAAATTACCGGCCCGGTGATTCATATTTTATTAAACATACATGTATGCATGGATGCATCCTGAAACATGCCAGGCCTGTATTTTCGCGGTGGAAATAACAAAATGAGCAGCCACACGAACCAAAGATGAAATGAAAGCAAATACATTATTACTACGAGTTGTCCTGCTATTACTGATTCCCATTCTTTTTTTACACGGGGTCATCGCTGCCAAGGAATTTCTTTTCCCGCTTTTCCTGGCACTCCTGTTTGCCTACCTGCTTTATCCTATCGTCAATTTCCTTGACAACAAAGGGTTGCCCAGGGCCATTTCTATCCTGCTATCTATATTATTTGCTTTGGTGGTTATCGGTGGAATTATCCTGGTATTTTACAGTCAATTGAACCTCCTGTTGGAAGATTTTGACGCCATCAAGGAACAGGCAAATCAAAATATTAATGCATTTGAGAAGACCATTAGAGAGACTTTTGGTTTGAAAGGCAATCGTCTTGATGGATTCCTGCGAGAACGGGTGAATACGTTTTTCTCCTCTGAAGGAAGCGGGATCAACCGGTTGTTTTCAGCAACAACAGGAACGATCTCAAAAGTGTTCCTCTTACCGGTGTATATATTCCTGTTTCTCTTTTTCAGAACAAAGTTTGCCTATTTCATCCTGAAGGTGGTAAAAGAAGGGAAGCGACCACAAGCAATAAAAACGCTCCGCGATATTTCCACGGTTGCAGCAAGATATATGGGTGGTGTAACTATCGTGGTACTGATCCTTTGCGTCATCAACTCTACTGGCCTGCTCATCATTGGCGTGGAATACGCAATTCTCCTGGGAATCACTTCTGCATTTTTCAACTTTATTCCCTATTTCGGCACCCTGATGGGAGGATCTGTGCCTTTATTGTTTGTGCTTCTCAGCTCAGATCAGCCCCTTGCTACCGGGATCCAGGTGGTGATCCTGTTTATCATCGTGCAGGTGACCGAGAACAATATCCTTACACCGATGATCGTGGGAGGGAATGTCAAGATCAACCCGTTTTTTGTCATCGTCGGACTGGTGGCAGGTGCCATGATATGGGGAATTGCAGGAATGGTGGTGATCATTCCCATGCTGGCAATGATGCGGATCATCATGACCAATACCAAAAGATTGCATCCTTATGCATATTTACTGGGTCCCAGGAGATCCAGCAGGAGTTCCATTATTGGAAGCCTGAAAAGTGTTTTTCATAAAAAAAACGAAGATGAGGAGTGAGACATTTTTCCACAAATTCCTAAATGCGTGTAATATTTCCCCCAGTTTTTAAGGTGCAAAGTCCTGTAAAAGCGCTGGCAGGATATTTGATCTTTTGCAGACAATTAATATTAAAAACAATTAACTATGTCAGAAAAATCAGGTAGTAATGCAGCAACTGCTATTATCAGCTTTCTAACAGGAGCAGCCACAGGTGCTGTTGCCGGAATCTTGTTCGCCCCGGACAAAGGGTCGCAAACAAGAGAAAAGATTGCTGAACGAACAAAACAAGTTGGTGAAGATGTAAACAAAGATGTCAATGAAAAGGTGGATGATCTGAAATCATACATTTCAGATTTCATGGACGAAGTAAAAAACAAGTTCAATGAACTTGAAGACGACATGAAAGCCAAGGCTGAAGAGACCAAAAACACTGCGGCCAGCAAAGTGGAGAAAAAAGCCAAAGAGGCACAGAGTTAGAAACCATTCAGCCTGATTATCAATCAAACTTAAGTACACCTGTATGTCAAAAGAAACATCTTTACAAGAGAATTTTTCAGAACTGCAAGAGGCGATCAACAGTTATGTGAACGCCAGGCTTAATTATTGGAAGATAACGCTGATCGAAAAAGTGGCAAGGGCCGGGACGTATTTGTTCTCTGCTATGCTCTTATTGGCCGCAGCAACATTTATTTTCCTGCTCCTATCACTCGCATTCAGTTTCTGGTTTGCCGAGCATCACGGATCACTTGTAAACGGAATTCTCATTTCTGCAGGGGTATATGCGCTGATCGTCTTCATAATATTCCTTTTCAGGAGAAAGCTCTTTGCCAACAGTATTGTGAAGAACATTGCAGACATTATTTACGAAGACGAAGAGAAAAAATAACATTTATGAAGCATATCAGGATCAGGTCAATGCAGGACATCAAGCTGGCCAAAGAGGTATACAGGTACGAATCGAAGGTCCACAATCAGGCGGTGAATGCCGGGGTGTTTCGCCTGCAGAGCTCCTTCCGGGACGCCATGGAAAATACGCTTCGGATCGCCCTTCAGAATGCACTGATCTTTGGCATCAAAAAACTTGCGAGCAAAAAGTAACGCATCAGCAAACAACCTTTCAAAAGCTGAAAATATTTAGATGATTAATTTTTCCGAAAACCAAAAACATAAAATGTTATGAATGAATTAAAAATAAAAGGACGCTGGAACGAGATCAAGGGAAATCTCAAACAAAAATATGGAAACCTTACTGACGACGACCTTGCGTTTGCAGAAGGTAAGGAAGATGAATTGCTGGGAAGATTACAACAAAAGACCGGCAAAACCAAAGAACAACTGATCGAAGAGATCAATAAACTATAAACCTGGTTGGGCTGGATCCGGGGATTTATTTTGAACCCTGATCAGCCATCGACCTGACGATCTGAATCATTACAACGGGCAACACCATTTGCTCAGGTAGTTGCCGGAACAGAATATACTGATTCCGGGTATAAAAATATTTACCTTGAACGTACGGCTTGTTGATTACAGTTAATCGCGGTACCTGGCCGGGTCCCGCGATTTTTTATATTTTTGTGCCTCCTGAATCCCTGCAGGCATGAATAAACAGATCCTCAACCTGGCCATTCCCAATATTATCAGCAACATTTCTGTCCCATTACTCGGAATTGTTGATATGGCCCTGATGGGACACATGGAGTCCGATGCCTATATCGGGGCCATTGCGCTGGGAGCACTCATTTTCAATTTTATTTACTGGAGCCTGGGTTTTTTACGCATGGGGACCAGTGGTTTTACCGCCCAGGCATATGGGCGGAAGGACAAGCAGGAAGCAATACTTGTGTTTTCCCGTGCGCTGTTCATCGCTATCTCCATCAGCCTGGTCATGGTGGTCCTGCAACGCCCCATTGAATGGCTGAGCTTCCTGCTCCTTGAAGGTGAATCAGATGTTGAAGCGTTGGCCATGAGCTATTTTCGCATCAGGATTTGGGCCGCACCGGCTACGCTTGGACAATTTGCATTGCTTGGGTTTTTCCTGGGCATGCAGAACGCACGCTTTCCCATGTACGTGCTGGTCACAGCAAACGTGATCAACATCATTTTCAATGCAGTATTTGTCTTAATGATGGAAATGGGGTCCAATGGTGTAGCGCTGGGCACAGTCATCGCACAATACAGCGGATTGCTGCTGGCATTGTACCTGTTGGTAAGAAAATACAGCTCTCTCTTCCCGCACTGGAACAGGAAACTGATGCTGCAGTGGAACCAGTTGAAAGCCTTCCTGCTGGTGAACAAGGATATTTTCATCCGCACCATGTCACTGGTTGCGGTTTTCACATTCTTTACTGCCAGCTCCGCCAGTACTGATGCCGAGGACCGGGGCGCGGAAACCATCCTTGCCGTCAATTCCCTCCTGATGCAATTCTTCATGTTCTTCTCCTTCCTGATCGACGGTTTCGCGCATGCTGCAGAGGCGCTGTCAGGACGATTTATCGGGCAAAAGAACCGGCATGATCTTAACAAAAGTATACGCATACTATTTATATGGGGGACAGGAATCGCACTTTTCTTTACCCTACTCTACCTCATGGCCGGGGAACTGATCCTGGGCCTCCTGACCGATAACCATGAGGTCATTCGCAACGCAGCCCCTTACTTCCCCTGGGTGGTATTGATCCCTTTGGCTTCATTTGTTGCATTTATCTGGGACGGTATCTTCATCGGCGCCACGGCAGGCAGGCAGATGCGAAATGCCATGCTGATCTCCACCCTGCTGGTATTCTTCCCTTCCTACTACCTGCTGAATCCGGTGCTGGGAAATCACGGGCTGTGGCTGGCCTTTTTACTGTATATGCTCAGCCGGGGTGTGACGATGACTTTCATGCGGAAAAAGGCATTGAACTTATCAACCACGAAATCGCCTTCATCAGGTCCGGCAGCCATCCGGTGATTGAATCCGGCAGGCAATAGTAAGGCAGCAAAGCAGCTAGTTAACATTCTTTTGCTTTGACAGAAACATATCATGAATGGCGATTATATGTGCGACGGTTGATCTTTATAATTATCTCAACCAATATTCCGGGAGGATAACCCTGATATGGCCCTTGTGCATAATTACAGAATATATAAATAATGAATATCAGGGCGCCTTACCACAATTGTTCCAAAGAAGCACATTTGTGACAACTTGTTACATGTATGCGAAAGTTTTGAAACAATAAAACAATATTATCACAGAAAATCGATCTAAATTTACCTTAGTTAAAAAATGTTAAAATACATTTTGTAATTGAACAACTAAACTGAACTAAATCAAAATATGAAAATGCGAGATTTTATTCTATCCCAAAAAGTTCATCTACGGGGCTTGTTTGCAATTGCACTATTATTTACAATCACTACTGCTATTGCTCAGGAAGGACAATCAAGGTCATCAGGTTTTGAAATAAATGGGCTGGTTATAGATGATAACGGCGAACCGATCATCGGGGCAACCGTAGTTGAACCCGGTACATCAACTGGTACCATCACAAATGCTGATGGAAATTTCACGATTTTCACTGATAGTGAGCAACCAACCCTGGTGTTTTCTTTTATTGGCATGATAAGCCGTGAATATAAAGTAACGGATCCAACCGAGAGAATTGTTATCAGGATGGAGACCAATCCTATCAAAATGGACGAAGTCGTGGTCGTCGGTTACGGTGTGCAGGAAAAAGAAAGTCTGCTTTCTGCGATCGACCAGGTAAGTGGTGAAAATATTGAAAAAATGGGAGCCGCCAACATCTCGGCAGCGCTTAGCGGTTTGTCACCAGGATTGCTTTCGATGTCCACCAGCGGTCAGCCAGGGGCAGACCAAAATGACTTATACATCAGGGGACGTTCATCTATCAATGACGATAAAGCATTAGTCGTAGTCGATGGAATTAAAATCGAAGGTGGATTTGATTACATGGACCCGGAAGAGATATCATCTATCAGTATTCTAAAAGATGCTGCAGCTACTGCAGTTTATGGTGTTGAAGGAGCAAATGGGGTTGTGATCGTAACCACCAAAAGAGGTAAAAAAGGCAGAGCGCGCGTATCATTTAATTCCGACTATACCATCAAACAACCAACCAGTGAACTTGAGTTGCTGGGGTCATATGATTCACATTACCTATATAATATCGCTGCCAGAAACGACAATCAGTACAGTAAACTGACCAGCGAAGAGGCTTTGCAGCATTACAGAGATCATGATATGCCATACATTTATCCTGATGTGAACTGGTACGATGAAACCGTTAGAGATTTTGCTTTTGCTTCCCGAAATAATCTCAGCATCACCGGTGGGAGCGACCTGGTGAATTATTTTGCAACCATTGGACATGCCTTTGAGGGTGATGCCTTTAAACGAGGTGATTTTGATCTGCCTTACAGTTCTCAGAACAATTTTCAAAAACTGACCTACCGTACAAACCTCGATTTCAACATTTCTCCCACAACAACATTCAGCACCGACTTTGCAGGTCGTTTTGAGGAAAAAAATGAAAGTGGTGATCAATCGCAGATCCTTAACAATATGTTTGAATACCCATCATGGGCAACACCACCGTATTACCCTGAAGACATTTTGGAGCAGTATCCTGATCCTAATCCCTTTGCACCACCACCCGGGGAAATTCGATATGCTGGGAATGCAGAGTTTACAAATACTGATAATCCATACGAGTCTTTATACTTTGATGGTGTTGAAACTGTCAGAAGAAATGTACTCACAGCAAATTTTCGATTAGAACAAAAACTTGATTTTATAACAGAAGGTTTGTCTGTTTCAGGACGGTATAATTTGTCAGCAAATTATTCATATGACCAATCTGTGAATTACAGAGCTCAGATATACAATTTAAGTGCAGATTCAACATGGAGAAATCTAAACAGCAATGAAGCTATTCAGCAAAAGGCTCAATTGGGCGATCAGTCAACAAATTCAAAAAGTGACCGCTATTACTACAATGTACAACTGAACTATCAACGTTCGTTTAGCAATCACAATGTTAGTGCCCTGGCACTTTGGAGTAGAAGTAAGCGGGTTTTCGGCAGTGATTTCCCTGATTTTAAAGAAGACTGGGTAGGAAGAGCCACCTATAACTACAGAAAGAAATACCTTATTGAGCTGAGTGGTGCTTACAACGGTACTGACCGGTTCTTACCTGGTAATCAATTTGGATTCTTCCCCTCTGCTTCAGTTGGGTGGGATATTGCAAAAGAATCTTTCATTCAGGATAACCTTCAATTTTTAGATCAGTTTAAAGTCAGGTACAGTTTGGGTCAAGCTGGTAGTGAAGCCGGTTCCTCGAAAAGAATGTACTTTGGTTCGTATATAATTACCGATAAAGGTGATGACATTGATGGAACAAGTTCTGATGGTACCGGGGACATGTTTTTTGGAGAAAATTTCAGTGACCAGGGAGGATATATCAAGGAAGACGAAGTGGGAAATCCTTTTGCTACCTGGGAAACCGCCACAAAGCAAAACCTGGGATTTGATTTCTCCTTATTTAAAAGACGTATTACCGGTAGCTTTGAACTGTTTAATGAAAAGCGTGAAGATATTTTCCTGGACCCTACTGCTACAATACCCATATATTACGGATCAACAGCATCGTTTAAAAAAGCGAATATCGGAGAGGTTAAGAAGCAAGGTTTCGAACTCACATTAAATTACTCTGAGTCGTTTAAAAACGGACTTAGTTACTATGTGAGGCTTACATATGGCTTTAATGAAAACAGGGTTGTTACAGCCAGTGAACCAAGCGAGACACCTGAGCACCTGAAGCAGGCAGGTAAGCCGCTTGGCACCGAACAGGTGTACATAACCAATGGGTACATGAACAGCATTGATGAAGTGCTGAACTATGTGACACCCGATTTTGGAGGTTCTCAATGGATCCCGGGAGATTTAATGTATGTTGATTACAACGGAGACGGGAGCATCGAGTCGGAATCTGATATTCTATATTATGCATTGCCCAGGCTTCCCCAACAACAGTATGGTATAACCGTCGGCGGTCAATACAAAAACTGGAGATTTAAAATATTTGCTACAGGTGTAGGATCGCGCAATATAAATGCCAGCAGCTACCTGGTCCCATTCCGCAATGAATTGGCCATTGGTGTTCGTGATGAACACTATGATTATTGGACTCCCGAAAATTTAGATGCAAAATATCCAACGCTACATGCAGTTAGCGATGGGAAGAAGAGGATTGATCAGGAAAGCACCTTCCAATTATTGGATGCCAGGTATTTCAGAATTAAAAATGCAGAAATTGAATATAATATCCATATGAGAAATGGTTTTATAGGCATTGACAGGCTTAAAGTTATTCTTTCAGGTTATAACCTATTGACAATTTCCGATATAGATGTGGGTGACCCGGAATTATCAAGTCCCAATCGATACCCTATTATGAAACGATACACATTGGGCTTAAAACTTGACTTCTAGAAGAGATTTCAAAAAATTAAAATATACAATAATGAAGAAGATTTTATTATTCATATTCATTGCAGCAATGACTTTTAGCTGCGAGGACTACCTCGATCAAAGAGAGGCCAGTGACGCTATTGATGAATCAGAAGTATTTGGTACATATTTTAATCTGAGACGCTACCTCGAGGAAGGATATCATAAATTATTCCTGGTGGATGCTACAGAAATAATGTCAGCCAGCAAAAATCATACGCATGTATCTCAGTTTGCAGATGAAGGGTCGACCAACAGGGACAGAATCCCTGAATTTAAAGGGGGTAACTGGATGGAATACCATAGCTATAATTACGACGATGCCGGATATGACAATGGCAGGGTTGAATTTACTGCTCCTTATGTTCTTGGATTTCAAGGTATTAGAATCGCCAACAAGACAATACAGGAAATTAACACACCATCGGATATAACAGAAGAACAGCAGGATCAGTTATTGGGACAGGCTTACATCATCCGCGCCATGTGTTATTTTCAGATCTTAAAACGCTTTGGTGGAATGCCTTATTTTACTGAACCCCTGGACCAAAATGCTTACCTGGGTTTTGAACGACTCAGTTACCAGGAGACTGCTGAAAACATTGCTGCAGATTGTGACCTCGCTTTTGAATATTTACCCCTGGAGTGGGGCCCGGACAATACAGGTCGACCTGTGAAATCAGTGGCCCTGGCATTGAAATCAAGGGTATTGCTTTATGCTGCCAGCAAAACCAATAATCCCGATAATGACTTAACGAAATGGCAGGCAGCAGCTGAAGCCGCTGATGAACAAATTAAATTTATTGAAAATGTTGATCCTTATCATGAGTTGGTAGATGCCTCAAACGCTATCAATGCAAGGGTAAATAGCATAGATGACGCCGATTACATCGAGCCTGAAATAGAAAGCATCATGGACTACAGGCGGATTTTTCTGTATTCTAACAGAAGTCCGGAGACGTTGTTTTCTGTCTACCGGGAGAATGTACGCGCATCGGGTGGTAGCGACTGGAATAGATATACCACAAATACTACCTATTACAATGGCGCCGATTATTTGAATGGGAGGACTTTTACTACATCAGTCTCGCCAAATGAAAATTTTGTTGAAAAATACGAAACTACAAACGGGCTTGCCATTGAGGATGATCCTGACTATAACCCACAAAATCCTTATATAAAGAGAGATCCCCGATTCTACAACAGCATTATCTACAACGGTAAAAACTGGCCTTTAGGTACCGATGATAATATTGTTGAATTGTATGAAGAAGGAGAAGACGGATCCGAGGGAGCGGAGAGAACAGTTACCAATGGGCCTTATCCTCATACAGGGTACATGATGATGAAATACTGGGCAAAAGGAGGAGCAACGACGGTGACATTCGGCGGCCCAAGGTATGTAGAATTAAATATACCGTTCTTCAGGGTGGCAGAGGCCTACCTGAATTACGCTGAAGCGGCTTTTGAAGCATCTGGCAGGTCTGACATTAACGCTTCAGTTTCAGGAGATGATGATGCTGCTGCTTATACTGCGCTCAGCGCACTTAATAAAATTCGCAACCGTGTTGGAATGCCCGACCTGCACTCAATGTACCAGAATACGAGTGACTTCATGGACAGGGTAAGAAATGAGCGGGCGATAGAATTTTGCTTTGAGGGTGGTCACAGATGGTTCGACATCCTAAGGTGGCACAAGCTGGATGATGTAACTAAAACCTATGGGGTTCACATTCAATGGAATGGAGATTTTGACACTTACCCTACAGGCTACAGATTCGAAAAATATGAAATAGACGTCTTAGAAAAGTCATTTACAGATAGAAATTACCGTTATCCAATTCCTCCATCAGAAGTATATCAATATCCTGAATTTAAGCAAAATGCTGGCTGGTAAGTTGAGATTTAAAATAAATCCATATAAAATGAAACTAACTCAAACACTATTTTATAAGATGAATAAAGATAGAATTACCACGCTATTGCTTCTTGTCTTTTTTGGCTTTACAATGTCAGTAAACGCGCAAAGCAACAACAGGCAAGCCAACATAATAGACATCTCAGGTACTGTTTATAACGATTTGGGGCAACCTCTGGAAGGAGTATTGATCTTAAGCAGTTCCGGAACAGTTGCGGCTTCAGGGCCCACAGGTGAGTTTTCTCTCAAGGCAGAAGTTTTAGACAATATTACATTTGAATCTGAAGGATATAAAGGGGCTTCTATACAAGTATTAGGAAATAAAATAGAAGATGCCAGGGTGATCATGCAACGAACTGGATTCCCTGACCCATCAGAGGCTATTGACATTCCTTTTGGGACAGTGGAAGCCAGTAGCTCAACAGGAAGCGTTGTCCGAATTCCGGGTGAGCAACTGGAAAAGCACCCAAGTGGAAGAGTGCTTGAAGCACTGACCGGTCTGATTCCGGGACTACAGATACGACAGACAGGAGCACGCCCCGGTCTGGAAACTTTCAGTGTCCAGTACCACGGAAACAATGTGATGGTCCTGGTCGATGGAATGCCAATGACACAAAACCTTGGCTTGCTGGAAATAGAAGAAGTTGTATTTATGAGAGGTGCTTCTGCAACAGCTTTTATGGGTGAAATCGGATCCGAAGGACTTTTGGATATTAAAACAAAACGAGGAGCAGCAGGCCCCAGGAAAATCATGGTCCAGGCTGAAAATAATATCGGCATTCCAACGTCAGTAGTAGAAATGCAAAATTCATATGCGTATGCGCAAACCATCAATAATTCACTAATCAGTGATGGCCTGGTCCCATTTTATGGCCAGGAAGCATTGGATGCCTACCAAAATCACACCGACCCAATAAAATATCCTGATGTGGATTACCGTGATCTTGTATACAGGGATATGGTCAACCGACAACAATATACAGCACAGGTTTTGGGAGGAACAGAAAATGCGAAATATTTTGCCAATTTTTCATACAACGGGTTGCAGGGCCTTGAAATCTCTCCTCATCGGAGGAGCAGTCAGGATTTTAATTTCCGATCGAACCTTGATATCAAATTAACCGACCATTTAGACTTAGACCTGGGACTTGTAGGTGCATACAACGATCAGCATACCCCTATAATGGGAACAGGAACTACAATGTCTAATGTTACTTCTATTCCTCCAAATGCATTTCCTCTCATGCTTGGTGACTCCATATACATTACTTCACAACAATATGGCACTAATATGTTATATGAAATGCAGGAAGCTGGCTATATTGATCAAACCGACAGGATAATGAGTATAAATATGGGGTTGAATTTCGATTTAAGTCAAATAACTCCCGGTCTTGCTTTAACTGTCAGAGGTACAGGGGATGTCAGAAATGTGTCGGAACTAGGCATCAGCAATGATGGCGATGAATATGAATTGCAATTTATTCCGTTGCCAACAGGAGGTGACAGCATGGCAATTATTCAAACAGCTTATGAAGACCCACAGTTAAGTCCAAATAGCCGCGGAACTTCAGTGCGCAGGCGCTATAATTTTTCAGGACTATTAACCTATAAGAGAGTCTTCGGCGACCATGCAATCGATGCAGGATTTCTTGGCTACTTGTACAAGTTTGATTTTAACAATGACAATATTGATAGATTTATCTCACAAAGTATTAATCTAAGGGCAAATTATACTTTTAAGCAAAAGTATGCTGCGGAAATCATACTGAACCATGCCGGGACCAATAAGTTTATTGAGAATAACACCCGGTTATTCCCTACAATTGGAGCAGCATGGATCATGAGTGAAGAGGATTTCTTCGGTGAAAACAGCCTTATTGACTTCTTAAAATTTAGGGGATCATGGGGACAGCAGGCTTATCTGACTTCTTTCGGCAATTACTTTTCCTACCTGGACGATTGGATTATATCTGACCTGGCAAGACTAACCGGGGTTGGAAGCAGTACATATAGTACAGCCATATCTTATTTGTCACAAACTGCCACTACAGGTCTTAACTGGCCGGTTATCACAACTTCAAATATCGGTTTAGATGCCATTCTCCTGGAAAAGAGAGTAGCTGTTCTATTAGATTATTTCCATACTAAAAAATCCGATTTAATAACCCGTGGCGTTGTACTTGATATGGGTGGGGGTAGTGCATATTACCAATACAGAAATCAGAATGTTCAGGATGGAAACGCAGTGGAGCTGGGTTTGACCTATAACAACCAGGCAGGAGATTTTCGGTACAATATTGGTGCAAACATTGGGTATTTCAAGGAAGTTAGAACCGTTTTCGCTGAGCCCTCCTATATCAATGAAGAGGACCTAAGAGAGGGAGACCCGGTAGATGCAATTTACGGATTGGTGGATAATGGATTATTTGCATCAAATGAAGACGCACTGAATTCCAATCAATACATTAGCGAAATTTACAAAGATGACATCGCATATGTTGATCAGAATTCAGATGGCATCGTAGATACCAGGGATTTAAAGGAACTTGGAAACGGTAACCCGCGAATTAACTACGGAATGAACTTACACCTTTCTTATAAAGCCGTTAGTCTCTATATAAATGCAGCGGGTTTTGCAGGTTATGACATTAACTTGAGCGGAAACAGCCAGTATCAACTCGAAGGTTTTGATTCACGTCCTGTTGGCATGTATGATAAACTGCCCAACGGAAATGCAATGCCACGTCTTACAGTACTTGGCAGCGATAACAATTACCGGACATCAACCTATTGGCTTGTACCTGGAGACTTCCTGCGCCTGGAAAATGTTGAGTTGGCATTGCAGATGCCTGCGAAATATGCCGAACGATGGTTTGTAAATAGTGCTAAATTTTTTATTCGCGGAAAAAATATATTCATGCTGTCAAAATTTAATAACAGTGACCCTGAATATATGGAAGCAGGATATACTGATTATCCACTGTTCAAAGAATTTTCAGCAGGACTTAAATTGTCGTTTTAGACATAATAATATTAATAATTCAGACTTATGAAACGTAATTATTTGATAGTTTTTTGTACGAGTATATTCATCCTGATGTATACGAACGGCTGTACAGAATTTATTGAGCCGATTTATATTGGAAATGAAGAAGATGAAGATGTCTGGAGCAATAGCCATTATGCCCATGGAGTATTGGATAAAGTCTATGACTGGATTAATGACGAAGCCTCAGACTTATATGGTATTGAAGATGATTATTTCTCAGACAACTCAGTGCAAAACAACAGCATCACCCGATATGCAACCGGGGGTGCCAATGCATCATACTATCCTTTGGGCAAATGGGATTTTCACTATCGTAATATTATCAATATCAACCAGTACCTCGAATATGGCTTAGAACTTCCAATAACAATCGAAGATACTATTCCAACAAATCGGGTTGATGAAAAATTATTCCGCTTTGGAGAAGCACATTTTTTAAGAGCCTGGTCAGAATCCGAATTGCTAAAGCAATATGGCGGGCCAATTGATGCTGCAAAGTCGGAATTTCTGGGGATTCCGCTCTTGAGAGATGTCTACACGACTGATGAAATATCAGAGATCGCCAGATCATCATATGAAGAGTGTGTGCAGGCCATATTGAATGACCTCGATACTGCAATCGCTTATTGTCCATTTGACTATGACGGAAGTACTGCAATCACCAGCGAGCAATACACCGGTCGCGCAACCCAGCGTGCAGCAAAAGCGCTTAAATCAAGGGTCCTTCTGTTTGCTGCCAGCCCGGCATATAATCCGACCAATGCTGTCTTGAAATGGCTGGATGCTGCTGCTGCCGCGTATGACGCAATTATGATGGATGGTGGATTATCAGATCTTGGAAGCTTGGATGACGAAAATAACGAAACTCATGTAGATGTGATATGGAAAACCCTGAGGTCCACAAATAACAATATGGAAAACGAGCATTTCCCGCCTTCATTCTATGGCAGAGGTCGGTGTAACCCATCTCAAAATCTGGTAAATGCTTTTCCCATGGCAGACGGCACCCCAATTTTTCATCAATTCAGCACCTATGATCAAAATAATCCCTATGTAAACAGGGATGAACGATTCGAGAAGTTTATTGTCTACAACGGGGATACATTATACGATTATAAGACCATCCAAACCTATATCGGTGGCGCCGATGCAAAAGGTGGGTTAAGAAATGATGCTACAAGGACAGGATACTACATGCAACGATTTACTGTGGATGCTGCAGCAGATGGTGATCCGAGAGCTGCAGAGGGGAAATCCACACGGGGTGATCGATTTGTCCGGCTTTTAGACCGGGAAGAACTTTATTTAAACTTCGCCGAAGCAGCAAATGAAGCGGGCTCCGACCCACTGACTGCGCTGCCAGGATTTGACTTTTCTGCATATGAGGTCTTACTTAAGGTGCGTGAAAGAGGGGGTGATGACGCCACGATTTATCTCGATTACCTTCAAAGGACCGGGGCGTTAACAAAGGAAACATTTCGTGAGCTTGTGAAAACCGAAAGACGCATTGAATTTTGCTTTAGAGGATTTCGTTACTGGGATCTGCGGCGCTGGCTGGAGCCAATGGATGTAATTAATGAACCGATAAAAGGAGTGGAAATAACTTATGACATTTCTTTAGGAGTAGAATTATTCGATTACAACGAAAGCATTGTAGAGACGCGTAACTACCGGGAAAACACATATTACGGTCCACTACCCTACGATGAAGTACATAAGTCGGAATCCCTGGTTCAGAATTATGGATGGTAACCTAAATTTTTAGCTTTATATATTCAGATAAATACAAAATTTAAAATCAATGAAAAAGTCCGTAATTTCTTTTTTAATTATAACAATCCTTCTATCATTTTATTCATGCACACCCTATGAGGATTATTATGGTGACTTTGATTATACTACCGCATACTTTGCAAACAGCGAAATGAACAGAAGTGTCATCATAGATGAATATGATTACATTCAGGTGGGAGCCGTTCTGGGAGGCAAACTTGTAAATGACAGTGAGGAATGGGTGAAGTATGAATTGGTCGACACACTGGTTACAAATGCAGGCTATGAGGTGCTCCCGGAAGACTTATACATAACCTCTAATGATGAATTGGATGGCATGACAAATGTGATAACTATCCCGGAAGGAGAGATGCTGGGGATGATGAAAATAACACTCACACCTGAATTCTTCACAGACACGAACGCACTGTCTCCAACCTATGCACTGGCATTTAGAATCACGGATGCATCAACGGATAGTATTGGTAATGATGTTACCATCGTAACCTTTAAATATGTAAGTAACGCTGTAGGATTTTACGAACACAGAGGTGTGGCCATCTCAATTGACGACACATTGGAGTATCAAACCGCAGATATCGAGCTGATTACAATAGGTCCTGAAGGCACGAATAGCGTGAGGAGCGACATGGTTCAACTAGGACCACTGGATTTGGAATTTGACATGACCATGGATGCGGAGAATAATGTATCACTCACAACCGGGCCTGATAGTGATGCAGAGATAACTGTAACTACTCCGGGATATTTTGATCGGGAGAATGATCATAATATTTATTTGAATTACAGATTTGATTATGACGGAAAAAACTACACAGCAACGGATACCCTGGTTTTCGTCAGACGGGTTATTGATAATATTGAGCAATGGGATACCCGTTTTTTCTAGCATAGCTTAACCGTATGTAAATCTCCATGCAGGGATAATAAAGATTATTAAGAGAAAAAATTGATGAAATATTTCTTGACGCTGGCTGTAATAACATCTCTGTTATTGTCCTTTTCAATTGTATCATGCGATCCTTATGACCCAATTGAAGAAGAAGATCCGGATACCATTCCGAATGATACCATCCCGAATGATACAGTCCCTACAGATACTGTACCTGAAATTCTTGGCATCTACATCGCTACGCAGGCGGACTTTGATTTATACAAAAATCTGAAATATTTACCCGGGGCAAACATTTTTTTTGCAGCAGGAAAATCATTTAACGGACAGTTCGCCCCAAAAGGTTCCGGTACAGCATCAGATCCAATCACAGTTACAGCATACAATCCGGATACAAAGGAGATTTATTGGGAAGACACCGATAACAAGCCGATTATTAACGGAAACGGAAATTTCAATTCAACGTTCTTCCTGTACAATGCTGATAACTGGATCATAAGCAATCTTGAGATCACAAATACAGATGGCAGCGACAGTGACCAGGGAGATTTGCGAGGCATTTATGTGGTTCAGGAAGATGTGGGAGTTGCAGAAAATATAACCATTCGCAACTGTTATGTGCATCATGTGAATGGGAAAGTTGAAGGAAAACAGAGAGGTGGAATTCATGTGCATGTAAGGGGAAAAACCACTCCGACTAAAATCAATAATTTGCTTATTGAAAACAATTTAGTAAGCACTGTAGGAGGTGTTGGAATAGGTAACACATCCAGCTGGGGAGGTGTAAAAGATGATGATTATTATCCCTGGGAGAATTACATCGTTCGAAACAACCGTGTTGAATTTACCGGTCGAAACGCGATTATTGTCCGATTTGGCGTTGATCTGGTTGCCGAATATAATGTTATTGCCTATTCAAGCTTGTACAGCACAGGGCATAATATTTTTAATTTCAATACCCGTGGATGCATCATGCAGTTCAATGAATCCTATGGCGCATCAGGAGATATTGATGATGCTGACCGGGGAGGTTTTGATGCAGACTACAACTCTGAGAATACTACGATCCAGTATAATTACAGTCACAATAATCACTGGTTTTGTGGAATCATGAGAAGATACAATAAAGGAGTCACGATCCGCTATAACATAAGTATCAATGAAAAACTGGGTGCATATATGTATGGATTCGCAAATGATACCGGATTGGAAGATTTACTGATATATAATAATACACATTACTTTGGCGCAGGAACCAATGCAAAGCCCTTTGCCAGTCCTTCCAGGACCAGGACCCCCATTAACACTTCATTATATAACAATATATTCTATTTTGAAGACGCTGTTACGTGGGGAGTATTGCCCGACAACTCCTGCGAATTAAGCCATAATTTATTTTATAATATTGCAGAGCTGGGGTCGAATAATATAACGCTTGATCCATTGTTTGTAGATGCAGGCCAGGCCCCCTATGATATTGACATGACAGACCCCGAAAGACTTTCAGGTTATATGCTGCAAGACAATTCCCCCTGTATTGATGCAGGTAAAGTAATGGAAAACAATGGTGGTCGCGACTTTTGGGGAAATCCTTTAAGTGATGGTCAACCTGATATCGGAGCACATGAAAAACAAGAATAACATCTGCTGATGTCAAGTTTCAGATCATATGTGCGTACAGGCTTGTTTGCCATAAGTTTTGTATTGTTCATATCATGTGATAGGAACGATGCCAATGTTATTGCATGGGTAAACCAATACCCCGTTTCGAGCGCTGAGTTCAAACACTGGATGCTCCTTCAGCGAGCAGAGGTGCATAACTATTATTACAATAAGTACCAACTCGCCGACAGTGAAGATTTCTGGGAGACCGAAAAAGAAGGGCAATCACCCTTGGAAATGCTAAAGGAAATGGCGTTAGAAAAGGCTGTGCGAAGCAAAATACAACAGATCATAGCACTCGAAAAAGGTATCGTTGAGCACATCGATTTCGACCAGATGATGCTGGAAATGCAGGAAGAAAATCTGAAGCGGAAAACAAAAATTGAAAAAGGTGAAGTTGTATATGGTGCAAAACGTTACACGGAGCGAACCTATTTCGCCCATGAATTTGACAAGATGGTGATCCGGTTAAAGGCTGCACTTGCAGAGGATGAGTTAGAAGCCCCGGAAAAAGAATTAGAAGCAATGGTACAAAATGACAACTTTCCCTTGCACGAAAATCAAGGATTCTATCAATTACAATATGTGGAAGAAAATTACAATCATTTTATTGATATGATGGTAAGTAAAGCTGAGATTATATTGAATGATAAGAATTGGAAGAGGATAAATGCTTTTTTTTAGCCAGTTGATTTAGATGAGATAACAACAATTGACATTATTCTGCGCATAAGATTACTTACTTTAAGTGGTTGCATACTGTATAAAATTTGAAGATAAAATCCTGTTTGATGGTGGAAATTTATCACTGGTTTAGAAAAAACATTTTCATATGAGAAAGAACTTAGTCCTATTCGTTTTGTCAATACTTGCCATCTCTTTTTTTTTCAGTCAAAGCCTGGGCGGGCAAAAAAGCATACCCGCTAATCCAGTTGGTCAGGACAAACCAAATGTGTTGTTCATCGCCGTTGATGATCTGAATGATTTTGTTTCTTATGCCAACCGGTATAAAGGCGCCATCACCCCGAACATAGACAGACTGGCCAGCCAGGGAATGGCATTTAACAATGCCTATTGTCAATACACCGTTTGCCGGCCCTCAAGAGCCAGTGTTATGTCGGGATTTTACCCTCACAGACTACAAGGAAATATTCATGATGATGAATCAGTCCAGGCAGAAGCAAGAAAACTCAGGTCAGAACTTATGCATGTATGGTTTCGCAATAACGGTTATAAAACGCTGGCTGTAGGAAAAATTTTACACAGGCATTTGCCGGAAGAGACACTGGATGCTTCAGGTGGACGAGGACTTTTCAGCGCCGGGCTGGGTAAATTGAAAAGAAACTGGCACCAGGAAGGCACGATGACTGACTGGGCCATGGAACCTGAAAGTGATGAACAGATGCCTGATCACAAAGCTGCGCAATGGGCAGTTGATCAGTTGGAGAAAAAACATGAAAAACCCTTTTTCCTGATGGTTGGTTTTTTACGACCACACAATCCATGGTATGTTCCAAAAAAATGGTGGGATCTATACGACAGAGAAAAAATTAATTTACCCCCTTATAAAGAGGACGATCTCAATGACCTGCCTCAAATGGGTCTGAACAATATCAAGAAAGTCATGCCAAGGACTGAATGGGCCATTGAAAACGATCAATGGAGAAACATCGTACATTCCTACCTGGCTTCACTTAGTTTTGTGGATCACCAGATTGGAAAAGTGATAAACGCCCTTGAAAAAAGCGATTATGGCGACAATACGATCATCGTTCTCTGGTCAGATCATGGCTATCACATGGGAGAGAAAAACACGTTCCAGAAACATTCCCTGTGGGAACGTTCTACCCATATTCCATTGATATTTGCAGGTCCTGGAGTCACTGCCGGTAAAAGTTGCAACAGGGTCGTGAGTTTGTTGGATATTTATCCAACATTGGTAGATATGTGTGGTCTGCCCGAAAACCTTCAAAACGAAGGCATAAGCCTGGTGCCTTTAATTGAGGATCCATCATTGGCATGGCCATATCCTGCCGTTACAGGTTATGGAAAGGACTGTTATGCCATTCAGAATGAACGTTACAGATACCTGAGATATAGCGATGGTAGCGAAGAGTTCTATGATCTGAAAAACGACCCGCATGAATGGAATAATATCTCTGAAGACCATGAAATTGCCGGCATTAAGAGGGAAATGCAGGCACAACTAGAGAATATTATTAATAAATAAGATTTCCAACCCTGGGCAATTGGAGACGGAGAAGTTGCTATCAATTAAGACAATTGTTCAAGCCAAAGTCGGAAAATGTATATCAGTCAAATATACAGATATCAAAGGTGAAGCGATATTGAACGGCTTCCGGTCACAAAAGACCAGGTAGGTAAGGTTTATTCCTTTTTGCGTGCATGTTCTTTCATATACTCACTGGGGGACATGCCATATTGCTTATTAAATGACCTGGTAAAGTAATTATGAGAATTGAATCCTACAGCATACCCAACTTCATTCACCTTTGACTTGCCTTCTTGCATTAATTTGACAGCATTTTTCAGACGGATATCTCTTATGAATTCTGTAGCTGACTGGTTGGTTAATGTTTTCAATTTCCTGTGCAGATGCGTCCTGCTTAAATGAAGCTTGCTCGCCAGTGTCTGAACAGAAAGGTCAACATCACTCAGATTTTCCTCCACCACACTGATGGCTTTTAAGAGCAGTTTTTTATCCAGATCAAAAGAGGAATATTTCTCTTCCCAATTGATCTCTTTAGCGCTGAAAGACTCCCTGAGCTTCTTCCGGGATTCCAGGATGCCATTTACATAAGCGATGAGCAGATCATCATCAAATGGTTTTCCAAGATACGCATCAGCTCCCGATTTGATTCCAGAGATCCTGTCCTGTACCGATTCAAGCGCGGTAAGTAAAATCACAGGAATGTGACTTGTTTTTATGTCGGTCTTGATCGTTTCGCACAATTGAATTCCATCCATCTCCGGCATCATTATATCTGAAATTACCAGGTCGGGATACATCCCATGAATTTGCTCCAGGGCCTGTTTCCCATTTCTTGCTTTTGCAACCCTGTAATATTTTTGCATCAAATCTCCCAGGTAATTCAGCAATTCCATATTGTCCTCAACAATTAATATGAGTGCTTCCTGATTGACGGCTTTTTCTCTACTAAGCAATGCCTTATCTGAGTCAGAGAGTGTGAGGGGTAATTTATCAGGCATTGATGATTCAATATATTCATCTCCGGTTTTCTGACCTAATGTACCTGCCTGGTTCTGGGGAAGATATATCTTAAACACAGTTCCCTTGTTAAGTTCACTGTTAACAATCATTTGCCCATTGTGAACCATCACGTAATTTTTTGATAGTGCAAGGCCTATGCCCGTTCCCTGCTTCGAATTATCTTCAATCTGATAAAACCGTTCAAAAATAGAAGACAGATGTTTTTCTGACATACCATTTCCTGTATCCGAAATAGTCAGCTCCACAAAACTTTCTTCAACCTCATCTCCAATGGAATAAGATTGTCCTGATATTTTTGGAGGCCGCTTCACATTGCTGGAGACTTCAAATATAACTTCCCCATCATCAGGTGTATATTTGAAGGCATTAGACAACAAATTAAATAATACTTTATCCAATTTGTCCGGATCGAAATCCATTTTAAGGATCGACAACTCGGCGATAAACTTAAAATTAAACCCGCGTTGTTTAGCATTCTCTTCAAAACATTTATAAATATTTTCACAAAAAGAAATAATGTCTGTATTGACCGGATGCAGTTTTAGCTTATCAGCATCTACCTTTCTGAAATCCAAAAATTGATTTACCAAACGCAATAAACGATCGGTATTGGTTTTAATCAGCGTCAGATACTTTTGCTCCTCATTACTTTGATCATTTCTTCTCAACAAGCGGTTCACGGGACCCTGAATCAATGTAAGCGGCGTCCTGAATTCATGAGAAATATTTGTAAAAAACTGAAGCTTCATTTGATGAAGCTGTTCTTTATTTTCCTGACTAATTTTTTCAAATTCGATATCTTTCTTAAGCTTTTGCTGCTTAATCATCTGCTGTCGGATGTATAATATTGCAAGAGAAAGAATGAAGGCATAAATTAAATAGGCATACCATCTGAGCCAATACGGAGCAAATACACGAATGTCAATGGTGGTTGGTGTTTCATTCCATTTCCCATCATTATTAGCAGCCTTGAATTCGAATGTATATTTTCCTGCAGGTATGTTCGTAAAAGTAGCCCTTTCGTTTTGCGCAATATGAATCCATTCATCATTAAATCCCAACAGCCTGTATTGAAATCGGTTTTCCATCGACTCAATGTAATTATTGGTAACGAACTTGAAACCAAACGAACTTTGTGTATGGTCCAATGTAATCTTTTCCGTTTTAGCGATTATATCCGCCAAAACACTGCTTTCATCTCCCGGCACTGCAAGTTCATTATTAATATAAAGCTCCGTGACGATGGTTTTCGGGGGAATGATATTTGATGTTATATTTTCAGCATAAAACCGGATAAAGCCATTTGTGCCGCCAAAATACAATTCGCCATCCGAACTGTAAAGCGCCGCATTAGGGTTAAACCTGCTATTCGAGATGCCATTGCTATTATTGAAGTTTCTAACGGTTTCTGATTCAGGATTAAAATTACACAGTCCCTGGTTGGTGGTAAACCATATATCACCATTCTTGTCCTGTAAAATAGAAAATATCTCATTCCCCGGTAATCCATTCTTGGTTGAATAATGTACGGCCTTCCCTGTTTTCGGATTAAACCTATTGATGCCTTCCCCGTTCGTTCCAAGCCAGAGATACCCCTCATCGTCTTCAAGCATGGAATAAATTATATTACTATTCAGACTGGAAGGGTTATTCTCCTCATGAAAATAATGAATAAATTTATTGGAACCCTTTTTTAATAAATTGAGCCCGTTTCGGGTGCCAAACCATAA
>CAYOSB010000026.1:0-14202 GCA_964406495.1 uncultured Bacteroidaceae bacterium
AAACGTGCCCTTAGATTTAATTTATTTTTGCCGGGTTCAGATTGGTTGACCTGTTGGAAATTGCTGCCCGGGCTTGTCAGGATAAGACCCGTTTCAGATCGAAGCAAATAAGTATTTCCCTCCAGAATAAGCATGCTGTGTGGATTGAACCGGTGCTTCAGATAAATAGAACCGTAAAGAGACTTGTTTTTATCCAGGTCATCCTTCATGATGGAGGTTGTATTTACTCCTGAATTTGTCAGGCTATCTTCTATTTCGAATCGTCCATCCTGTTCGTTGGAAAACCCACTTATAAATCCGTACAGGCTGAGCTGGGTTTTTTCACTGCTGAACTGATCTATTCCGAAATGCAGCTTATGCGACCAGTTCTCCTGCCGCAGGCTGTCGGTCCGGATAATCTCTTGCGAATGCATTTTGGGATATAGTATTTTATGATTGAACCCTTCAATCCTGAAGTTGCTGAAGCTTCCGTTATAGGATGTATAACAGGTTGTATTTTTTTTACTGTAAGTGATGCTTGCGGAAGGAAAGGAGAAAACTTCATCTCCTTGTGTAGGAATATTGGCATATACATGTCCGCTGATACCCTCATGTTCTTCTTCTTTCAGTATTATATTGATAACACCCGATATACTTGCATCATATTGCAGTCCGCCGGTGGATCGTATGTCAATACGGTTGATGCGGCCGGCATCGAGTTGACCCAGGTATGCTGCATCCCTTTCCACGCCGTTAACCAGGATTTTAATCTGTTGTGAGCCGTTGAGCGAAATCGTGTTCATCAGGTCAACCTGCACGCCGGGTATCTGGGCTACCAGGTCAACACCTGTTTCTGAAGCGGAACTCATATTACTGTTCACGTAATAAGTGGTCTGGTCTACCTGCTGTTTTGCCCGCTTGCGCTGCTTCCTGATCACTACTTCGCTGAGCAGGTTATGTTCCTTGCGTAAAATGATGTTCCCTATATCTGTCACTTTGCCAACGGGCCGTATGATTGTATCAACGGACGCATACCCGATAAAACTGATGTTCAGCAAATACCTGCCCGGTACCTGGGGCTTGAAGCTGAAGTCACCCGTTTTTGTGGAGATCGTTCCTCCAATCAGGGTAGCGTCCTTCGCGTCTCTCAATACAATATTGGCATATGCCACCGGCTGTAAGGAATCATCAATGACCTTTCCCCGGATCGAATATTCACCCTGGGCGTTGATAAGTGTACAGAACATGGTCAGGCAGAGGACCAAAATCTCCTGGCGGATTGAGAACCCGTTGTAAAATACTATCATGATCGTATGCTTTAAATCGTTTATAATCAACGATTCAAAAGAATAAAAGAGAATGATGCCAGGCAAGAAACTGTGAAATACAGCAAGGATTTGTGATGAATAAAAAGCCTGGTTGTGATTCCTGTGACAGGCAGCAAAAACCCGTGACAAATAACAAAGCAAAAAAGAGAAAACGAGCGTGTGATACTCAGGAATGATATTTATTAAGCAGGTGGTCAAATTCATCGATCCTGTTCCTGGAGACAGGAACATTTTCCTCTGTTTGATGCATTTTCAGCATATAGCCTGAGGCATTGCCATGCTTTTCTTTGACCTTGAAAAGATTGATGATGAATCCCCTATGGCAACGATAGAACATCGGAATCTTTTCCAGTTGTCGTTCAATGGAGGAAATAGAATTCCGAATATATACCTTTTCCAGGCCCTTCTCCCGGGAAAGGAGAAACATTACATAATTTCCCTCGGCCATTATGTAGATCAGCTCATTGGCTTTAAAATCCAGGGACTCTTTCTTAAGAGATGAATGTATATGCACCATTAATTCCTGCTTTCCCTCTTCCTGGAACGTGTTCACGATGGAACGGAAGTCGAGAAAGATAAACTTTGCATTGATCAGGGAAAAGAAAGCGAAAGGAAGCAGGTAGATCAGGAAGGCAGCCTTCGATGAATTGATGAAGGTAGCCAGGTTCCAGCGACTCGTCTCAGCAGGTCCCTCAATCAGGAATCCCAACAAAAAGATCGTTACGCCTACCAGTTGCAGCACCAGGTAGATGAAAAGAATCTCTTTGAAAACATTCCATTTCCCACTGTTCCTGAAATAGGGTATTTTCTTCAGCTGAATGATCGACAGTGCGGCAATAAGGGAACAAGGGATCGTGTACAGCAGAACAGTTGCTTCAAATCCAAAATAGAAACTGCGGTGTACGTTCAACGGATGGTACAACAATGTAAAAACAGACGAAAAAAGGAACAATATGAGCGCCCCGGGAACCGGGTTTTTTATTATGTAATTCTGTGGGTATTTCCTATTGAAAAAGCGCTTCGTCATTCAGGAGAAATGTATTGTAAATAAATACCATAACTAAAATATATACCTGTGAACTAACCTGGCAACGTGATGGGTTCCCCCAGGCTATTGTCCTGTGATTCCTTCAGCTTTTTTTATCACGGCCGATTTCAACCCTTCCTTGTATTCAATGATCCGTTCCCGGAGGGCGGGATCGGCTGCAGAGATCACCTGGGCGGCGAGGATGCCGGCGTTTTTCGCTCCGTTGAGGGCGACAGTGGCGACGGGCACACCACCCGGCATTTGCAGGATCGACAGGACGGAGTCCCAGCCGTCGATGGAGTTGGACGATTTGATAGGGACGCCTATCACCGGGAGGGGCGAAATGGCCGCCACCATACCGGGAAGATGCGCAGCACCTCCTGCACCGGCGATAATTACGTTGATGCCGCGGGTGTGTGCTTCCGATGCGAATTTGAAAAGTTTTTCCGGGGTGCGGTGGGCCGAAACGATATCGATTTCGTAACCTACACCCAGCTGATCGAGCATTTCAGCGGCCTGTTTCATAACGGGGAGGTCGCTGTCGGACCCCATAACGATGCTTACCTGTTTCCGTTCCATGCATTGACTTTTATGGTTTGTCTTACTTTCTTCGCGTTGGTTATGGCCTCTTCGAGGGTTTGTGCCATGACCGTGGCATGTCCCATTTTGCGCATGGGCCAGGTCTCTTTTTTGCCGTAGACGTGGATCTTCACTCCTTCAATGGCCATGCTACTGGTGAGGCCTTCGTACATGACCGGTCCGATCTGACCGGGTTCACCCAGCAGGTTGATCATCACCGCCGGCATTTTCAGGTGGGTGCTGCCCATGGGCAAGTTGAGGATCGCCCTCAGGTGTTGTTCATACTGGGAGGTGATCACGCTCTCGATGGTATGGTGACCGCTGTTGTGCGGACGCGGGGCCACTTCGTTGACCAGGAGTTTTCCGTTGCGGTCGACGAAGAACTCCACCGCCAGCAGCCCGGTATACTGCATGCTCTCCACGATGGCCCGTGCGACCTGTTTTGTTTCTTCAGCGATATTTTCCGGGATGCCGGCCGGACAGATCAGCATGTCCACCAGGTTGGCCACCGGGTCAAAGGTCATCTCCACGGCCGGGAAACACCGGATGTCACCGTTGCTGTTCCGGGCCACGATCACGGCAATCTCCTTGTCGATTTCCACCTTCTCCTCGATCACCGAAGGTCCCTCCATGAGGCGTTCCAAATCTTTTTCACCGGTGATTACCGATACGCCCCTTCCATCGTACCCCCCTTGCCTGAGCTTCTGAACGATAGGAAGTTTCAACCGGTGCTCTTTCAAAGCGTTCAGGATACTTTCCCTGTCGGCATACAATGAAAATGGTGCAGTGGGGATCCTGTGCTCCTTGTAGAACCCCTTCTGTAATCCCTTGTCCTGGATCAACTCCAGCAGTCCGGGATCGGGAAGTACGCGCACGCCTTCGGACTTCAGCTTATGCAGTGCTTCCACGTTGATGTTCTCGATCTCGTAGGTGACTACGTCGAGGTGTCTGCCGAACTGATAGACATCGTAGAAATCGAGGTTGTCGCCGCGGACGTAATGGGAGGCAATGCGGGCTGCGGGACACTCCTCGTCCTTGTCCAGGACATACGTGATGATGTCCCATTTGCTGGCTTCCTGGATCAGCATCTTTCCCAGCTGTCCGCCGGCGATGATGCCCAGTTTCAAATTGGAGGTGACCAGTTTTTCCATGCTGTTGCAGTTTGTCTAAGATACGAATCATTTTTCAGATTTCAGGCTGCCTTCCGACGAGCGCATCCCATCGTCCGGCGAGTGCACTACCTGGTTTTTGAAAAGGTCCCTGTCTGCCATCCCTGGTTGTTTCCGGTGCATTGGAGGTTTCCAGTGCATCGGAAATTTCCAGCGCATCGGAGGTTTCCAGGCTAACCTGCGTGTTCATTTTCTGAACCCGGGACCGTCGACATACTAACAGTTTCAATATGGCTGTTGTTTCAGGAATTTCAATTTATTTCCAACGAGGTGTGTCCTGTAAGGTACCCGGACCACGGCCAAGATATCTGTGGATATGGATTGCAGCGGCACCTCCGACTCCGAAATGACCATACAGGTGCTCCTGGAAGATCCTGGTTAACTTCTTTTTGCATAACAGCATTGACAGGGTTTTTTATTGTAGCAACCCATTGGATATTCTTTATACTTATTGACACGAGTTAAGCAATTATACAGATTCAAATAATTTTGGAAAAGAATGCAAACAGCGCAAGGTTATAAAACCATATTTTTGAACCTTTCAATTATTCAACCTATATGCTCCTGAACGGGGAACTTTTGTAATTAAGAACCAACATAATAAACAATGTACAACACAGTTAAGCAACTTTTTTATGGTCTGCTGGCAGCAATGCTTGTAGCCCCCGGATGTGTGTCTGAAGTTCAGAATGAACAACATACTGAAAATCAATATGCCCAACGGTTAAGCGTTGAAAAATTAAAGGAGTGGCAGGATTTGAGGTACGGTATGTTTATCCATTACGGAATGAGTACTTTTTTGGAAGAAGATTTACCTGGAGGCAATGCTCCTGTTGAGACGTATGCTCCAACAGACCTTGATGTGGCCCAGTGGGTACGGGTGGCCAAGGATGCCGGCATGCAATATGCCGTTTTAACCGCCAAGCACGTGTCCGGTCATTGTCTCTGGCCGTCGGAATATACTGAATATGACGTGGAGAATAATGAGGATAATACGGATGTGGTTGGCGAGTTTGTGAAGGAGTGTCGGGAACAGGGGATTCAGCCAGGACTCTATTATTGTTCTTATGATAATCACCATACCTTCTTCAGCCTTATGCCGGGCGAAAGCAAAAACACTTCAAAGGCCCTGATCACTCCCACCGAAAATGATCTGGATTTGGTACCCCCGCCGCCGTATACAACTTCATTGTACCAGAATTTCATGACGGCGCAGATTGACGAACTGTTGGAAAGATACAGTCCGCTGGTTGAATTCTGGATTGATATCCCGATTATACTGGGCAACGGTTACCGCAAGTTTCTTTATGACCACATCACGGAAAGGTATCCTGATATGGTTGTGGTGATGAACCACGGGCAAAAGCGGTCGGATAAGGAGCTGGTGTTTCTTGAAGACAAGGCGTGGCCCACCGATGTGCTGACACTGGAGAAGTATACCTCAAACGAGCCTTATGATCCGGTGTGGACAATTCAGGGTGAAGAAATTTATTTTCCGGCAGAGTCATGTTATCCCATCAGCGGAAAGTGGTTCTGGCACGACAATGACGAAGTAAAACCAATAGAGGACCTGGTGGAAATCTGTGAAAACAGCCTTAAAAACAGGATTAATCTCCTGCTGAATGTTCCCCCGGACAAAACTGGACAAATTCCTGAAAAATGGATTGATCCGCTGATGGAAATCAAAGATAGAATGAATAATATGGAGCGGTAGCGGGCTCAACCGTTGGATGACTAAATACCACCCATTCATTTACCGGTTTGACACCAGTATTATTTCTTCACCAGCTGCCAGTTTGTACCCAAAGTTTGGTCTAAGGGTGGAGGGAGTTTTCACTTATGTTACCAAATTCTCATATTATGAATGTCTCTGTTTTCGGAAACGTATTTTATTACCTCTTTAAAATCTTAATGCTCAATCCCTTTTGAGTGGACCAACCCTCTCTGTCGGTGAGACTGATGAAAAAATGGTAATCACCGGGATCGAGTTCCCCGTTCGCGTCTGAACGCGGAATTTGAACATTTTCACTGACAGTATATGCTTCAGATCCGAAGGGGATTTCGAGATCCATTATGGTATGGAAGGGGTTCACCGGTTTTTTGACGGGCTCCAGTTCACAGTTTGTCAGTTCGGTGCTGTGTGCATGATGGTCAAAATTATGGTGTATTTCCAGGCTGTAGGATCCCAATGCAACATTATCTTCAAACCTGACTTTCCACGTAAAGGATTCTCCCAGGTACAGGGTATCACAGCTGACCGGGAAAGCACCTTCCATGGTAAGATCGATGACCGGTTTTTGGTCATCGATCTCTGCAGGATTGCATCCTCCTAAAATCGTCAGGAGAATAAATATGGCAGGAATGGTTTTTATCAACATAAGCTTATTTCTTTGAAGGAGAAAGAATCTCTACTTCATCTTCATAAACAGTCTGGTATCCCTCTAAATCCGTCACCGAAAAATGAAAGTGATAGTGTCCGGATTCAGCACTCTGCGGGACATCAATATGTTTATGAAATCCGGTATTCCTGAGGCCGGAAAATTCAGTGTATATCGAATCGAATTTCCATTCCCCTTCGCTGAGCAGGATCATGGTGGTCATCTTATGTCCCTCTCCTTCAGGATGAATTATTACCTCTATACGGTCGATCTTGTTCTCTGCAACCACTTCTGCATCCATGTGCAATTCATCTCCTGCCTCCGCTGTCCCGGAGTTTTCATAACCTAATTCGTGGAAATCTATTACCGGTGCACCTGTTTTATCACAGGAAACGATCATCATTGCCAGGCTAACTGTGGGAATAATTGTTCTGATTTTCATTATAGTTTTGTTTTAATGGTTTACTGTTTATTTGTGTTTCTATTCAATTGATTTGAAAATGGTATTGTAATATTTACGATCAAACTGCGACCTGCTTCGGGCACATTGATCAGCCTGTAATAGCTGGTGTGATCGAAGTATTTACTGTTCAGCAGGTTTTGAACCTGGACGTTGACAGAGAATAAGTGATTCCCGAAACGGATCTTGCCTCCTGCACCGAGGTTGATGACCTGGTAACCCGCGGTGGGAACTTCAGGAGGAACAATTAAGTTCTGTGCAGCTACCAGTCGCAGGTCCATCGAAAGATAGGGTTCCGTTAGGTTCCAGATCTGATCCCTGTGATATTTCAGGTGCAGCAACATGGAGGCAGGTGGTGAAAAGGGTAAAGTAAATCCTGCTTTTTCGCCTGATAGTTGCCGGGAATAGATGTACTCCCCTATCAATCCAAGTTTTATTGACTTTAACAGTTGATAATGTGCGTGTATTTCCCCCCCGTAGCGAAACACCTTGCTCTGGGTATAGTAAAATACCTGGTTTCCGTTTCCGTAAAGTCTGTCGTGCTTATAACTGGGATTGAGGAAGATATAGTTGTTAAAATAGGTTATGAAAGGACTGACGCCGACAGCAAAAAGCTGTGTGTGCCATTCCACTCCCGCATCCAGCTGGTAGGCGGTTTCAGGTTGAAGGTCCGGATCACCAACCTCGTAGCTGAAATGATGATAGTTCACACCGTTGGCTCCCAGTTCTTTTGCAAGTGGCATCCGGAAGCTATTACCGGCATTGACTTTCAAGCTGAAATGATCAAGGTTCAGGTTATAACCGATCGACCCGCCCAGGTTTGAAAACCAACGGTCCATTTGCTCCGTTCGCCGGATAAAGAGCATGGTGGTATCTGCATTATCAATGTCCGGACTGGGGAACCAATCCTGGTATTCTTTAATGTCGATATGGCCCAGGTCGTATCTTAATCCCGCACTTATCAGGCTGTGGGCAGCGAAAGTCTTTTTCAGGACCAGGAAGGCACCTGAGTTGATTTGCTCAAAGGCCGGGATGATGAAACCTCTTCCATCAATCCGGTTGTCCTGGTATTCTGCCTGTATACCCGAGATGACCTTCAACTCCCCTCGCATATGCAAAACTGAGCGGATATTGCCTGAATAGGTATATTTTTCGAATTGACGTTCCAGGTCTGAAGGAAAGGGAAGGGTATCGGGAAACACGGCCGGCATATAGCCATGACTTACATACGGACTCCATTCCTGTCTGAAATTCCGCTGAACTCCGAGTTCAGATTCAAGCGTATGGCGTTCTTTTCTCCAGACAGACCGGTTCACGGCCTTCCAGTGATTCACCTGGTGATAAGGATATTGGATATCGCGAAAAGAATGATCATGTAATTCCGTATCTACCATGCGAGGTTCCTGTCCATGGGCATTGGCAAAGAAACCGGTCTTATTCTGCAGTTGGCTGACAAACAGGCGATTCGAAAATCCATTTTCCAGGTAGCCAATTTCCAGGTGCAGAGCCTCTTCCTTTCCGGCAGTATTCCTGAGATGGTTTTTATATAGCGGGGCCCTGAAGGAATAAATGTCAATGCTGTCGACGGGTACTTTGTAATCGCCGTAATCTAGATAGGTGGTCCGTAAACGGGCATAAAGTTTATCACCCCGTGCGTAAAGTCCGAGCGAACCACCCAGAAGGGCATTATTGGTCCTCCCGCTCAGATCCACCGTCACTCCCCAGGAATTTGGTTCCGGTACATCGACCTGGTCCAGCTTGATGACGCCACCGATTGCATCAGAACCATACATCATGGAAGATGGACCTTTGATCACCTCGACCTGGTCAATGGCATATTGATCCACTTCCAGTCCATGATCGCTTCCCCATTGCTGCCCTTCATGCTTGATCCCATTCTCTACAACGGCGATACGATTGAAACCCAATCCCCGGATCATCGGTTTGGACTGACCAGCACCTATGCCGAAGGCATCAACTCCGGGTAAACGGTCAAGTGATTTCATCAAGCTGCCTCCAAGGTTCTGTTTCAGGAATTCATCATTCACCAGTTCCAGGTTCAGGGATTCCTCTTTACTCCTGATAAGTGCATATTCACCAATGATCGCAACCTCCTCAAGGCTTTGCAGGGAAGGTTCTAACCGGATATTCAGGATAAAATTACTCCCAATATTCAGGCTGTCTGTATGCCGTTCATAACCAAGAAAAGAAACGGTAAGAAGGTAGGCTCCGGGTTGAATGCCGGCAATGATATACCTTCCGTCTTCCCCGGTAACGACTCCCTGAGAACCCGGGGAGATCAAAATGGAAGCACCCGGCAACGGAATTCCATCCTCGTCAGTTACATTACCTGTGATGGTATATGGTTTCTGGCTGTATGAAGATAACAGGCAAATGAAAATGCCTGTCCATATGAGCAGCAACTTTTTCAACAAAAAATAATTCAAATTATTAGCTGTTTAACTCCCTGCATTCAGCGCAGTGGCCCCGTATGATCATTTCCGTATTCTCTGCCTTATATCCTGGGGGTAATACAGGATTTGAAACAATGTGTTCTTCAAGGCATATTACTCTATTACAACGCTCACAATAAAAATGCGCATGATTTTTTCGGTCCGAGAGGGCCGGATTGAGGGCATAGGTCACTACCTGAAGATTAACTATGATTTTATGAATGATACCCTTGTCTTCCAATACCCGGAACGACCGGTAAAATGTACTTCGATCATAATTCCCTTGCAATCCATCCTTGATTTCCTGCTCGGTCAATGGCTTTCCGGCAGTCAGCATAACTTCTAAAATTCCTTCCCTGCAGGAAGTCCTCAAAAGCGCGTGTTGATGAAGAATAGAAACAGGATTCATCAATGCAATTGTGTTTTATTTGCAACAATGTTGCAAATATAGAAAAATGCTGGAATTAATTTTCTTTTTCTGAAAATCTTACCTGGAATGGTATTTAACAATATACCTCTGAAATCACTATGCCCAATGATGAGGGTTTAATTAAAAGAACTATTTTTATCCTTACAAGGCCGTACGCTCTTAAATTAAAATTCGTGCTGCCTGTTCAGGCATTACAGGAACACATAAAATCATAAATTATGCAAAAACTTACTATTTACTTCATCGCGGCAATGTTTTTCGCCTCTTGCGGGGGAAACACTGAGAAAACCAGAAATCAGGATGTTGCGGCCCCAGGCAAAGGAACAACCCCCGATAAATTGTCAGCGCAGCAGGAACAGGCAGTGAAGCAGAAGTATTTGAAAATGGGCAACGAGATTGCTGCCCTTACCCGGGAAGCCCTGCTGGAAGCGGTTCAGGGTGCAATGGCAAGCGGGGGACCTGCTTATGCAGTTGATTATTGCAATCTTGAAGCCCTGGAACTGAAGGACAGCCTGTCCACACAGAATAACTGCACAATTCAACGGTTATCCACTAATTACCGGAATCCAGCTGATCAACCGGTTACAGAAACGGAGAAGGAACAGCTGGAATCCTACAAACAGTTACACAATGAAGGGAAAGCCCTTGCGCCGACCGTGCACATTGTTGGTAATGAAGTGGAATATTACCAGCCCATTATGATCGGATCAGGCACCTGCCTGTTGTGTCATGGCGATCCCGGGACACAGATAGCCCGGAAGACTTTGAATACTATAAATAAGCTTTATCCCAACGACCTGGCTACAGGCTACGCGTTGAATGATTTCCGTGGGGTGTGGAAGATCACGTTTTTGCATTGAGTTAAATGGAGTGTTGCTTCCCTTTGGTGCTTGAATTGGAATCATAGAAATATGATTACAGTAAGCTATTATCATTGGGGAAAGCGAACGGCGCGGCAAACGCTTTATTTTTGTTCCGGGCGAAAAAAACTTTCCCGGGAGGGTTTCATCCGAAGAATCCAGTATTATAGTTCTTCAGCATCCTCCGGCAGACTGTCCATTAATCATTTCATGGCATTTCATGTAAAGATTACACCTCGGGAGATAGCGCTTCTGAAAGCACTTCAACAATGATGGGTAAATTGTATTGTTTCACGGACTGTTGAGCAAAAAACCAAAAGCAGATTCATAAATTGTTTAACTAAAATCCTAAATTAGGCGTGATAAGAGAACAATAACTTGATCACAAATACCAGAGCTATGCTAACAGGAATACAGAATGAATCCGAAAAATGGTCTGTCATTTCATTCATATTCATCTTAATAGTGCTTGTTGCTTCCTGCAGTAACGCTGAGAAGCAAGAACGTGCCCATGAAAACACAGGAGCAGAGGTTTTACCCCATATTCAGGAAACAAATGGAGTAAAACAATTGATCGTCGATGGTGAACCTTATATTATGATTGCCGGGGAGGTAATGAACTCCTCTTCTTCGAGCATTGCATATATGGACGCTGTCTGGCCACATTTAAAAAAATTACATGTGAATACGGCACTATTGCCCATCAGCTGGCAACAGTTTGAACCAGAGGAAGGAGCGTTTGACTATACGCTCATTGACGGCCTCATAGAAAATGCTTATAAAAACGATATGCGACTGGTCATTCTGTGGTTTGGAAGCTGGAAAAACACGCGGTCGGATTATGCACCGGAGTGGGTGAAGACGGATTGGGAGCGTTTTCCCAGGATGATGGGTGAAAACGGTGAAATTATGCGTGCTGTGGCAAATTTCAGTAACAATGCACTGGAAGCTGATAAAAAAGCCTATGTAAAGCTGATGGAGAGAATCAAGGAGGTGGATGAGCATCATACGGTAGTGATGATGCAGATCGAAAATGAAGTCGGGATAAAACGGAACGCGCGTGACCATTCGCCTGCTGCCACTGCACTTTTCGAGCAGGATGTACCCGCGGAATTGATTCAATACATCCGTGAAAATCTTGATGAGGTAAAACCGATCCTGCGCGATGCTTACATCAATAATGGTTCAAAAACAGCGGGTAGCTGGGAAGAAGTTTTTGGAAAATCGCTTGATACCGAGGAGATATTCATGGCATGGAATTATGCAACGTACATTAATGAACTGTCGATCGCAGGCAAAGAGGTACATCCCATTCCCACCCTTGTGAATGCCTGTGCGGCAGATTCGATCCGCCAGCCGGGTGACTGGTTCAGTGGTGGCCCGAACTACCGGATGTTGGATATCTGGCAGGCCGGCGCACCGGATATCGATGTTTTTGCTACAGATAATTACCAATTAGAAGATTTCAATAAGAAATGCAGACAATTCCTTCACCGGGGGAATCCATTGTTCATTCCTGAAACATGTGCCCCATGGCACCGGGATACATACAGTGCAGCTCCAAAATCATTCTTCACCATCGGGCACCACAACGCCATGTGCTTTTCTCCATTTGGCATTGACCATGAAATGTACCATGAACAGGATCACCCGATCATCAATGCCTACAAGGTGCTGAATGATTTGATGCCCCTGATAGCAAGTGCGCAGGTTGAGGGCAAAGTAAATGCATTCATGGAGCTCGATGCCTCCACCTCAAAACCCTTTGTAATCGGGGGCTACAAATTTACTCCAAGGTATAATCGTCCGAAAGACCCAACTATTACGGGTTATGGGGTGGTTATTCAAACAGGTGAGGATGAATTTATCATCGCGGGGAATGGGTTTGACCTTGCCTTCCAGTCAACCGATGAAAACAGGCCCTATGCTGAAATGCTCATCAAGGAGGAAGGTGAATTCGTTGACGGGAAATGGGTGGGGAACCGGGTGTTGAACGGTGATGAATATTCTTTAAAATTTCCGGCGAAGCCATTTGGTTTAATTGAAAACACAGTGCTCGGTGAAATTTCAGTCCACAAAGTAAAGTTGTTCAGGAGATAATTTTTGAAGCCCTGCCGGAGATACTCCCGGAATCGTTGAAAAGGATATATGATCAGGTAAAATGCCGGGAGAATACCATGGGGGACATGACATTCAGAAAAATATGAACTATATTTAAGCGCTCAGCAATCACCAACCCAAACGAAATAAAAGATGAAAAATACTTCAAGGCGCAGATTTATCAAACACACCCTCATAGGTGCAACCGGTGTGGCCATTCTTCCTGCAATACATAGTTGCAATAACGTTGGAGCCAACGATAAGATCCGGATCGGTATTATTGGACTTGGACAACAGGCGATGAACCTTATGCGCGGATTCGCGCGCATTGAAGGAGTCCAGGTAGTTGCCGGGGCGGATGTCTATGGCATTAAAAGGCAGCGCTTTGAACAGGCCATGAAAGATTTCTACCTTAACAGGGAGGAGAAGGTCAAGGTACAGACCTATGCCGATTACAATAAAATCCTTGAAAGAAAGGATATCGATGCCGTTGTGATTGCTACTCCTGATCACTGGCATGCCATCCAGGCCATTGATGCATGTAAAGCCGGCAAAGACATTTACCTGGAAAAGCCCATTACATTTACAATAAAGGAAGGCCTGGAACTTGTGAAAGCGGTAAGAGAAAATAATGTCGTACTTGCTGTGGGAAGCCAGCAGCGTTCTGATCATAATTCAGGCATGCTGTACAACTTGCCCAGACAGGTCAGCTTGGAACACTTGAAAAGGTATTTGCTTCAGTTGGTCCTCCACCTTCCCCCTACGATCTTCCTGAAGAACCCATCCCTGCAGATCTCGACTGGGATGCGTGGTTAGGACCAATGCCTTATGTCCATTATAATCCCGGGCTCAATCCTCCCATATCTCTTGATCCGCCGGAAAATGAATCTTTCTGGGCGAAATGGCGCTATTACAAGGAAACTGGTGGTGGATTTATGTGCGACTGGGGTGCCCATAATTTTGATATTGGTCAATGGGGACTTGGAAAAAACGATGGAGGTCCCACCCGGGTGGTTCCCCCGGGAGCGGAAGGAAATCAATACCTGGCCTTTGAATATGACAACGGTGTGGTCATGACCAACCAGCCTTTTCCGGAGAGGAAAGGCAAGGGCGTGAAGTTTATCGGTACGGATGCATGGGTATCTGTTTGGCGTGGGGGTATCATTACTTCTGACGAATCCCTGATGCCGGGAGCTGCTGAGGATGCAAACGAAGGGTTGAAGTTTGAATCAGCCACCGGCCACCTGCAGAACTTTATTGATTGTGTAAAATCCAGGGAGGAGCCCGTGGCAAATATAGAAACCAGAACACGGACTGTTACTACCTGTATCCTTGGAAATATAGCCCACGAACTCGGGAGACCGGTTCAATGGGATCCGGCAAAACAATACTTCGTAAATGATCCTGAGGCGGAAAAATTCTTTCACAGAACTTACCGG
>CAYOSB010000026.1:14212-20666 GCA_964406495.1 uncultured Bacteroidaceae bacterium
AGGATACTTTTTGTAGAGTAAGATTGGGGATGAAGTGGAGTAGTAATCTATGAAAAAATCATTTCTGCCCCTTGCGCTGTTGCTATTGTTTCACCCGGTACTTTCACAGGATGTTGATGTGCTTGAAAGATATAACGGGGATTTCGAAAACGGGATCTCTTTCTGGCGTTTTTTCGAGGTTCCCGACAACATCGGGAGTCACTATGCCTTGACGTCCGATGCGGTCAGCGGCGAACAGGCAATGAAGCTGAACTTCGTGGCATCGGATGGAACAGTCCGTGACCGTGGATTTGACAACTGGAATGCCAATGTACCTGTCTTTCCGGACTCGACCTATACAGTCAGGGTGTTTATGAAAAGCGACACGCCATCAGGACTACATGTCTCCCTGACATTTGGTTTTTTTGATACCGACCGCACGGTCGTTTATGAGCAACATAAGCGTTGTTTTCTTACTTCATCATACACTGAATATGAATTCAGCCTGACCGCTCCCGCTGATGCAGCCAGTTGCTGGATTGCTTTTCGCATGTTTGATGAAAATAACCAGCGGGCAGAAGGGGTGGTATACATTGATAACGTGCGACTTATGGGACCAACTGCCGACCTGCTTCCCCGCGTCATGAATACCAGCCTGCCAACGGAAGATGTCCCGGTCGCGATCATCGACGTTACTGAATTTCCGTTTAATGCGATGAGTGATGGCTCTTCCGATGCTACAGATGCGTTCAGGAAAGCCCTGGACCGTGCCTCAGTTGCAGGGGGAGGTGTTGTTTTTGTTCCTGCGGGGAGATACAAATTCAATGGAAATTTAAGCATCCCCGAACGTGTAACGCTGCGGGGAGAATGGAAAAATCCGGATGAAGGTGGCGGAATACCGGGAACCATCCTGATGCCGTATGGTGGAAGAGGGGATGAAAACGGAGAACCATTTATCAAAGTCAACAGGGGATCCGGGATAACCAACCTGTCAGTCTGGTATCCTGAACAATCTGCAGGATCGGTACGTCCCTATCCATGGACGATCCACTGTCATCCCGACGGACCTGAAGGCAGTGGTGACAACACCTCGGTAATAAATGTCACGCTTGTAAATGCCTATAATGGAATTAAAATCGGTCCCAACAGCAATGAACTCCATTACATTCGCAATGTCTTCGGAACACCTTTGAACCAGGGCATCTGGTTATCACAAACCACCGATATCGGGAGGTTGATGAATATCCATTTCAGACCGAACTACTGGAGCGGTTCCGGACTCAGCGGTTCCCCGTCAGAAGAGGATATCCTTGCCTGGACCCAAAACAATCCCACCATTGGTATTGTTATGGGGCGTTCCGACTGGGAATATATCTATGATGTTTCCCTTGTTGGATTTCAAACCGGGGTGAAGATCTATAAATACAGCGATCACGGACCGAATGGTGTCATTTACGGGATGTTGGTCGACAAAAGCAGGATAGGCATCGATCTTTCGGACGTAAGCGTGATTGGATGGGCTATCACAAATACCGACATCCGGGTGGAAGGACCGGGTTCTGTGTGCGTCCTGGGCGGGGATAGTTTTCGATCGATTGTGCAATTCAATACCTGTAATTTTGGCGGCGATCCTCAATCAGCCGTTAGATTTACAGCAAATGCAACGGGAAGGCTCTCGTTTCAGAACTGTACTTTTGAGCAATGGGGGCAGGAAGAAGATGATCCCGCCATCGACTGTCCGAAGGGGTCGCTATCATTGCTGGGGAACAGCTTCCTGCTCGACCGGCTGCATTTCCGGTTGGGGGAAGCTGTCAATAATGTCCAGATCATTGACAATGATTTTCCTGTACAGGTGAACATGGAGAATAACAGCACCAATGAAATACTGATCTCACAGGAGCCATTGGATTTCGCTGAACTGAATGTTCCTGCACACTCCTTTGCTGCTGTGCCCAGGCCTGCCTCAGATGCACTTTACAATGTTATTGATTTCGGAGGAACAGGGGACGGGGTGACAGATAACACGCAATTTTTCCAGGCTGCGCTTGATACTGCCGGTGCACGGGGCGGAGGAACGGTGTACATCCCTTCCGGGATCTACAGGCTGGAGGGACATCTCACCGTCCCGACAGGAGTGGAGTTACGAGGTATCTGGGATGTTCCCCACCATACGATAAGCGGTGGAAGTGTACTATTTGCCTATGCAGGGAAAAATGATCCGGACGGAACTTCTTTTATATCCCTTGCATCCGGCTCCGGCGCAAGAGGTTTTACAGTGTGGTATCCCGAACAAAGCACTGGCAATCTGGACCCTTATTCATGGACCATCCGGACGCTGGGTGTAGATTGCTGGATCAAGGATGTGGTGCTTTCCAACAGTTACAAGGGTGTAGATCTTGCCTCCCATCCCAGCGATGGACACCGGGTGAGTTACCTGGGTGGATCACCTTTGATGACAGGCATATCAGTGGATAACAACAGCGGTGATGGCTGGATTGAGAATATTCAGTTCAATCCGCATTACTGGTTGCGGAATCCTGGTTATCCCGCTGCCGGGGCGAACGAATTTGATCCGTTAAAAACTTTCCAGCAAACCCACCTGGAGGCATTCAGAATTGCCTCCGCATCACATGAACACGTGCTTGGGACATTTGTATATGCTGCCCGGCATGGGATCTACCTGGCTCCGGATGATGGGAATTCAAAGGTCGATGTATTTCTTCACGGAACAGATGCAGGAAGCAATGGTGCATACCTGGAGAGCAGCACCGGATCTCGCATTAATTTTATAAATGCACAACTTGTATTGTTGGGTCAGACACAGCAGGGCATCATAACAACGCACCAGGATTTCAGTGGTGATGCAGCATTTTATAACACCATCTCCTGGGGTGGTCCTGGTCCAACATCTAACCTGAATGGGACCGGAAATGTGCTGATACAGCAAATCCACACCAGGAACGGGTTTTTCAGGATCAACAATGGAGTAACCAGGATTGAAAATGCCAGGATCACACCACAGCTCAATCCACAATATGTAATCGGTTCAGAAGTGGATTCATTCCGGCTCTTCGGTGCAAGTGCACCGAATTCCTTCAACGCCGACCACCAGAGAGAGAGGTCCCGTGTTGAAATTGATTATGTTTACAGGAACAATCAGAAAGTTATCTCCCTGGAGACCGGATGGGAATCGAATGATGTACTGAATGATTGGGAAAATACGTTATTCGGACACAAAGATGTTCCTGTCGGCAGTCATTCCTCTTTTTCCTGTGTTCCCATCAGTTCCGGATCAGCACATACAGGGTCGGGTGTTATGAGAGTTTCCGGTGGAGCCGGGCTTGACAGCACCAGGTTCAAGGTTTTTGATGATCGTGTTTCCATCCTGGAAAATACCACGCTAACCTATTGGTTATACCCACAGGATGAACAAGGCAAGACCGGGCATATTGACTTGCTTTTCACTGATGGAACGTACCTTTCTGAACTGGATTTCCTGGCAGAGGACGGCCTTCCGCTTGATGGACCAAGGGGTACTGTAGGCGAATGGATTGAGGTGGCAGGTTCCATTGGGACCATTGCGGGCGGAAAGACAGTACAGGCTTTACTTGCCGGCGCGAATCCGGGGCAGCATGATGCATTTAATTTTCTTTTGGATGCTCTGAGCCTGACCGGTATTGTTTCGACCGACCCAGGATCAGTAAGCGCACCAGGGGGAATGCGCATATATCCGAATCCGGCAGAAGAAGTCTTGCATATCGTGGTGGATCATCCCGGGCCATATACAGTTGAGCTTCGTTCTGCGGGTGGAGGACTGGTATACAGGACAAACAAGGAGGGAGCCCGGCATACCCTGGAGATGGACGCGTTTCCAAAAGGAGTTTACTTTGTCACTGTGAAGTCGCAACAATTCGTCAGGACAAGGAAAATATTAATGCTGTAACAGTAATTTCTTTTATAAGAATCGACCACCTATCCCAGGCTTGTATTCGAGCATACATGTCATGGATTTTAATGGATGCAGGAACAGGTGGAATCCATTGTATTTTCTTTCCCATTGGAGTGACCTGATCGATCTGCCAGGAGCGCAGTGATAGGAGCGTATTGCATTGCGTAGTGGTCGCCCTTATTGATCACCACCTCAGGGATAATAGGTTCAGCCTGCTGGACAATAAAACCCATTTGTTTCCCCTGTGCCCTGCGCTGATCATCTTTCCAGGAGAAATTAACTCCCTGGAGCGACAACACCTTATCAAGCGCATCGCTGATGGGTTCGACATCTTCTTTCGAACGGGCATCGCTCTCACTCGACCAGGCCAGGTTACCCCCGGCATCTCCGTTGACATAGAACGTCAGCTTGCTTGCCTTACCTGCATAAGCCATCTTACCGGGACGAGGAGAAAAATTCATTTCATTGCCATTTCTTTAAAAAGGTCCGATTTTTTTCAGGTTTTGAATACTTTCATGAATAATTCCATATATATTCACAGGATTTTCATACCAGGCTGGAAAGGCACTATCACCAGACCGCTACAGCCATAAAAAGTCAGTCCTGAAAAATTTTAGAACACAGATATGCGCCGGTATTGTTTCAACTTGGTAATCTTCCTGTTATGGGCTAATACTGCTGTTAACGCCCAAGTTAACAGTTCGCAACAAATATTATTCAAACAAATATATTCGGCTGCTGAAAATGAATATGGGACACACCAGGAGTTGATCAATGGGGTGTTGTTTGAAAAAGCCCATCAGGATGTAACCGGGCATCCCTATCTTTTAGATTATTACAGCAATACCGGTAGTGTGATTTACAAAGGGAAGAAATATTCAAATCTGAATTTAAGGTATGACATATACGATCAACAACTTTTGTTAATCTACAGGTTTGACTCGATTGAATATAAACTCTATTTACAAAAAGAATTTATCACTGAGTTCAATATTGACAATAAGAAGTATATCCTGGAAGCATTTCATCCTGGTGAAGAGACAAGGATCTACCAGGTCCTGGGTGAGGATTTGCCAACCAGGATACTTTATTTTTGGCAGAAGGGCGTGTCCAACTTATATGCCAATAATTCAGATAGAAAAGCATTTTCGCCGGCCCAAAAGGAACCATATATTCTTATGAACAATCAATTGGCTAGCTATAGGGGGAACAGATCATTTACGCGAAAATTCGCACTTGATTTAAGAACGGGTATTAAGGCATATCTCCGTAAGAACAAAATGAAGGTCAAACACGCGACAGACAATGAGATGGAACGCCTTATTCAGATAATCAATTCCCTGGATGGTTAAGTAACGAGTAACAACAATATCATGAACAGATTAATCATATCAGTGTTCCTTCTTGTTACTTTTCGTGTAGCATTCAGTCAAACAGACAGCTATGTAGCTGCTGAAAAATTTGATAGTGTTTCGTTTGCTGAATTCGTTCAACATATTGAATCTGAAAGTGATATTGTATTTTATTTCAAAGAAGAATGGATCAGTGATGTTGTTCTTTCCGTCAACAATCGTTCCCCACTCCTGCCGCAACTAAGCGCGCAGCTGATGCAAAAGGGAATAAGCCTGTACACTGAAGGGAACAGTATAATTTTGGTTAGAGGAGCAGAACCCGTTACCACTTTACCCGAATTCAGAATAAATGAAAAGCCTGTTCTTGTTCAGGCGAAAGATAACGAAATAACCCTTACAGAGAAAGGCTACCTGCAAAGCCAAAATACAGCCTCGACAGAAGTCCTTACCATTGGAGACGAACGTAAAGCAATTCCCGGGAAATATTGTAGCGTAAAAGGTAAACTTAAGGATGCAGCAACCGGAGAACCGGTCATAGGCGCTACAGTGTATATTGAAAAAACCCAATACGGCGTCGTTACGGATGTGGATGGAAATTTTCAGATGAACTTGAAAACAGGAGACTATACTGTCCACATTACGCATGTTTCCATGGAAGGCATGGAATGCCTTTTTCACGTGTATTCCAGCGGATCGATAGTATTAGAAATGAGCAAGGCGCTTAAAGAATTAGACGAAGTGGTGATTTCAGCCTCGCTGAATGACAATATCAAAGGAATGCAGATGGGTTATGAACGGATCACTGTGAAATCCATAAAGGAAATCCCCCTTGTCCTGGGCGAAAGGGACATCATAAAGGTTGCCACGATGCTCCCGGGTGTTGAAAGTGTGGGTGAGGGCGCTTCCGGAATCAATGTCAGAGGAAGTGCAGCCGACCAGAACATGTTTTACCTGAATAAAATTCCCGTTTACAACACTTCTCATTTATTTGGCTTTTTTACTTCGTTCAGTCCGGATATCATTAATGATTTTACACTTTACAAAAGCAATATACCTGCAAAATACGGGGGGCGACTGGCTTCTATTTTTGATATTACCACCAGGCAGGGAAATAAAAAGAAATTCCACGGACAGGGGGGCATCAGCCCGGTTACGGCACACTTTTCATTTGACG
>CAYOSB010000026.1:20676-24945 GCA_964406495.1 uncultured Bacteroidaceae bacterium
GGACCCATTATCAAAGACAAGACGTCGGTGATCGCCAGTTGGCGAAGCAGCTATTCTGACTGGATATTTGACAGGATAGAAACTTTTGAACTTCAGAACAGCGATGCCTTCTTCTATGATGCTTCACTGGGCATAAATACTGATATCGATGATAAAAATACGCTTAAAGTGTTTGGATATAAGAGTTTCGATACATTCTCCCTGTTAGGTAAAAACGACTATTCCTATTCCAATACAGGCACTTCGGTTTCCTGGAAACATATCTTTAAATCGGCACTTACGATGGACCTTTCCTCGGCATATAGCCGGTATAACAATGGGTTTACAGAAAAATCCAATGAAACAACTGCGTATACCCACAATTACAGGATCGAATCCATTGAGTCAAGAGCTGATTTCAGGTTTTTGAGCAGGAATAATCACCAGATGCTGTTCGGGCTTAATTCAACATATTATAAAAATAACAGGGGAGACAAACTACCATTCGGGCCTGAGTCCAACCTGAGACCGGTTGCGCTTGGCATTGAAAATGGACTGGAGCTGGCACTATATTTTTCAGATAAAATTGAGCTGTGGGATAAGCTAAGTCTTTCGGCGGGAATACGGTATAGCTTTTTTGCAGAACTGGGTCCAAAGGAAAAATATGAATACTACGATGGTTTTAAGGACATTAATAATATAAGGTCAACTACAAATTATAGGAGAAGTGAACTGATCCATCATTATTCAAAACCAGAAATAAGAACCTCTATGAATTATTCTGTCGCACCGAATATTTCTGTAAAAGCTTCTTACAACAGGTTGCAGCAATACATTTTCATGCTGAGCAATACCATTGCAATCTCTCCAATTGATCAATGGAAGTTAGTGAGTTCGCATATTACGCCTCCCCAGGTCGACCAGGTAGCAATTGGATGGTACCATAATTTTTTTCAAAACAGGCTGGAAACCAATGTTGAATTTTACCAGAAATGGATCAATCATATCGTAGAATATAAAGACGGAGCCGACTTCCTTTCTCCATTTCCAATTGAAACCCAGCTGTTACAGGGTATACAGAACGCCAGGGGATTGGAACTGATGGTAAAAAAGAAAAACGGCAAACTCACCGGATGGCTTTCTTATGCGTATTCAAAATCTTCTGTAGTGGTTGATCATGAGAATGCATTGTTACGTATTAATCAAGGAATTGCATATCCATCAAATTACGATCGGCCGCATAGTATCAATCTTGTTATGAATCAGCGTTTCAACAGACGAATCAGTGTATCGGCCAATTATATTTATACCACAGGCAGACCAATTACGCTGCCAATAGCAGCCTACTACTCTGATGGCAATCCGCTGTTACATTTCTCAGGAAGGAACCAGTACCGCCTTCCCGATTATATCAGACTGGATTTATCCGTTAATATTGAGGGGAATCTGAAACGTAAAAAGCTGGCGCATAGTTTCTGGATGTTCAATGTATATAATGTATTGGGACGAAAAAATGCTTATTCTGTATATTACGAGTCGAAATACGGGGTGTTAAGGGGATACAAATTATCCATTTTTGCACGGCCCATTTTTACTGTCTCGTGGAACTATAAATTCGGGAATTACCTTACCGATTAGTTTTAATAAGTTGGAAGGATTTAAATACATGCTTCATGCGATCTAAACACATACTTTATAAGGGATTATTGAAATCGCTTGTTATTTCCGTTATCATCATATCGACGCAGTGTGTTGAGGAGTATAATCCGAATATAACTGCTAATACTAATTTGATGGTTGTCAATGGCAGTATTGTTCGAGGGAATGAACGGCACACCATCACGGTTTCCAGGTCAACTTCTGTGCAAAATCCCCAATTCAACCCGGTTGAAGCATGCAAGGTTTATGTCACTGATGACAGAAATAATGTTTTCCGGTTTGAAGAAAAAACTCCGGGAAAATACGATGCGGAAATTGATGATGTATATTTGTCCACAGGAGCAAGATTTAAGCTTACCATCGAAACCCCGGGCAACGAGGTATATGAATCGGGTTTTGAAGAGATTTATGCGAGTCCGCCGATTGACAGTTTGTATTTTTTACAGGAAAACAATTATTCAGAATTTTTCAACAGGAATGAAGATGGCATGAGGTGTAATGTTGACATCTATGAAGATGAGGAATTTGTTGGCTATTATCGCTGGAAGATACATGAGACCTGGGAATATCGTTCAAGCATTTTTGAAATCGAAAAAATGTTGACAGGAGTGAAGGATACATTTATAACAACATATAAATATGACACACTGAATAGTGAATGGCGTCGCGACAGGGCAATCCCGATTCCCGAGTTTGTATATTTTAATCAGCCGGATACGTTTTATATTTGCTATCTTGACTCGGAAGTGGAAGAAATCTTTTTTTCCAGCACATCAGATATCGCTGCCAATTCAAGAAAACGCGTACCGTTACATTTTATCCCCTATACCCCGAAACTTACAACCCGCTATAGTTGCCTGGTGAGTCAATATGCACTCAGTGAAGGAGCCTATACTTATTTTAAAACCAAGGAAACAGAAATTGAGGAATCGGGGGGATTGTATAATTCACAACCAAGCCAAAACCTTTCGAATATTAAGAACACCAATGATGACCAGGAAACGGTTCTCGGATATTTCTGGGTGTCTGCATCTGCCCAAAAGAGAGTTTTTTTTGAAGGACCCTATCTGGGAGAAAAAGGATATTGTGCTGTTGAGCCATTCGAGATTGAGAATTTTTACACTCAGGATCCGGATAGTGCCTTTGGTGTCTTTCGCAGGATCCCGGACACTTATTTTCCTGTTTATGTTACCAATAACAGTACGACTTTACCCGGTTGTTTTGATTGCAGATTCTCAGGAGGTACTCTGGAACGTCCGGATTTTTGGTAATGCTTAGAATAGTTGGCTATGCTACAAAGAATACTACTTTTGCTTTTGACGCTTACCCAGGTTTGTTTTTCCCAGTTGCCAGCTCAACAATCCTTTTACGAGATTGAGATGCCGGAAGCTTCAGGAGAAGAAATCATTCTTGAAACAGACAGGCAACTTTATTGTATTGATGAGAAAATATATTTTACAGTAGGTTATCAGTTCAACCATGCGTTTGATGATGTTCAATGGAGCAAGATTATCTACGTTGAGTTGATTCGATGGAATGGGGAAAAAATCACACAGGCGAAATTCAGCCTTTCTGGTTTGGGTGCATCAGGTTCTCTGACCATTCCCAATTCATTATTGTCCGGTCAATATTACCTGCGAGCTTACACTAAATGGATGAGGAATTTCCCGGTTGAAGATTATACATACAAGCTCATAAAAGTAATAAATCCGTTTGATGCGAAAATTGATACGGGACCTGTTCGGGAACCTGTTAATGGAATTGAGCATTCACCGCACCTGGAAATCAATTCTGCTAATGGGATTGAATGTATTACGGATAAATCAACCTATCATCAAAGAGAAAAAGTGGATCTGACTGTTCGTTTAAATAGCGGTGAGACTGAATATTCAAATTTTTGTATCTCTGTTGCGAAAGCCGCATATATAGATACAAATCAACGGTTCAAGCCGATTCCTGATCAGGTAACTCCCGTTCAGAAATCGTTGATTTACTTGCCGGAAACCAGGGGAATTTCTGTATCCGGAAAAATCGTTAATGCCAATGCCGGCACATTCGATGCACAGGCAACTTTACAATTATCAATGCCGCAAAACTGGAAGTACTATTCTACTTGCCGGACCAGGGAACATGGAAAGTTCTATTTTACGTTACCCGATTTTTATGGAGAGTACGATTTCTACATAGATGCCGTTTTGGGAAATGAAGAAAGTGCTGATATTTTGATTGACAACGATTATTGCAATCGCAATATTCTTCTTCCTTATTTTCCATTTTTCCTGGATTCTTTGGAAAAGAAGGTTGCTTCAGAAATGATTGTCAATATGCAGCTTAACAATAGTTATAAAGAAAACGGAAACACCTTGACAGCATCCAACCAGCTTCCTTTTTATGGCAGTCCGAAGCGTGTGTATTATACTGAGAAATACGTTCAATTACCCAATCTTGAGGAATTTATTTTTGAATTGGTGACTGAAGTAAGAACGATCAGGTCACAGAATGAAGCCTATTTAAAACTGTTGGGTTATAATCAGTATAGAAATTTGAGCCCCCTGGTATTATTGGATAATATACCGGTATCGGATGTGAATGAACTTCTACAGATTCCTTTAGCGAGAATAGAGAAGGTAG
>CAYOSB010000026.1:24955-25230 GCA_964406495.1 uncultured Bacteroidaceae bacterium
CTTCGATCAGCCATATATTGTTTCCGGAATAAAATACAGTGGTGTTATTGGTATATCCACAAAGAAAAAAGATATTGCAGGTATAGAGCTCAATAAAAACAGCCAATTCTTTAGTTACGATCTATTATCTGATGGTCATTTTCAACTGCCGGATTATAGCTCAACAGATACAACCAGGAATATATACAGGCATAATCTTTTGTTCTGGGAACCGGATATTGAATTAAAACCGGATCAACCCCAAACAGTTTCATTTTACACTTCAGACAGTAAGG
>CAYOSB010000027.1:0-24572 GCA_964406495.1 uncultured Bacteroidaceae bacterium
ATATATAGATTGGAATGTAAGGCCGTTCGATGAGGGTTCGCCGAGCACCTTTATAATATAAATATTCTGCGAGGCAACTAGTTACCTTGAGAGAAAACGAAGTTTATAACATATTGTAAATTAATACTATAACTTAAATATATACTTGTGAAATAAATCCGTGAATTTTAAGTAACAATTGGTTACTATTGAAGCGTGTTGGAGACAGCTGAAGATAGAAACTCACTGTTCATTATCGCTCCTGACTGAATTTATTCTCTGTAATTTTTCTGAATTTTGAAGACTCTTTCATTGAGACAATCTCCCTGGCCATTTTTTTCTTTCCGACCCTGGTCAGGATGGCCTTTTTTCCTGGTTCATAGTAGTCCACATAGGCGATGAAATCATGTATATAGCCAGGTTCCAGCGACTGTGTCTCAATAAAAGCCACATCTTCTGCAGCCAATGTATAATTGTCATGGTTCTGTTCCCAGACATCCACATAATATTGCTGGTAATTTAATCCTTCAAATACACATTTTCCGAGTGGTGTGGTAAAGACCTCATATGATGGATCGATTTGGTTCTCCCAATCATTTAAAGAACCATACAACAAAACAGATGCTCCTTCAACAGGATATTCATCATAGTATTCGAGAACAGTGATTCTTAGGGAACTATTAACCCCTTCAGCCACATAGAGCGTTTTCGTTACTACCTCCAACTCATCGCTTTGACCAAATGCCTTCAGCGTGACAGTGTAAGTGCCCGGATCTTCAAAGGAGTGTAAGGGTGAATTGAGATCGGAGGTATTGCCATCGCCGAATTCCCATAGATAATTATCCCCATTAACGGTCTCGTTATGGAACTCTACCTGTTCACCAATAAAAACCATATCAGTTTCAAAGGAAAGTGGCCCTGTTTCGCCTGGAATATCAGTTGTTATCTTAAAGTTTGCGCTTACCGGAACACTTTCATTTGTTGTGAATGCAGACTGTTCACTGTATCCTATACCAGCAGAATTTTTTGCATAACTTCTTACATAATATTTTGTTGAAGAATTAAGGTCAGAGAGTTCACTTGAGAATGATGATACTCCAGTACCTTCATTTGTGAAATCTGATTTATCTATTGTCGGATTCTGATCAGAACTCCAGCAAACACCCTTTGAAATTATTTCTGAACCTCCATCTGAATCCAGGTAGGCAAAGACTTTTGCAGAAGAAGAAGTAACTTCTGAAATTTCCTGAATAGAAATCTCAGGTACAGCAATATGTGTATTAAATACTTTCTCATTTCCATAGGCTGTGCCTGCACTATTTGTTGCATATGCCCTAACGTAATAGGTAGTATTCGGATGAAGTCCCGTAAGTTGACTTATAAAGCTGCCAACTCCGATACTGTCACTTGTTTTGTCATCCGATATTGTTGGATTCTGACCAGAACTCCAGCAAATACCACGTGCAGTTATTGGTGCCCCACCATCTGCTGTTATATTACCTCCTGCAATCGCTGTTGTTACATTGATATCAGTAACCCCGGCAGTTGTAAGTTGGGGTTTATCTATAGACTTTAATAGTACTGAAATTTCATCCTCAACAATTGTTCCCTGATCATCTTTGGCCGTGACTTTTATGGTCTTCATTCCCCCTTCTTCCTTTGAAGTGTCCCAGTCATATTTAAACGGAAAATTATTGGTCGATGTAACTCCAACACCATCAATGTAAAAGCGTATTTCAAAGATAAAACCATCTTCATCTTCTGCCTCAACTGATATAGAAATAGTATCACCTATATAGTACTCTGCGTCATTGCTGGGACTTGTGATCTTACATTTTGGTGGGACATTCTTTTTTTCGCAGCCTGTCATTATCACAAGGCTAATAGCGAGAATCAGAGAGATTACTTTCATATTTATTTGGGGTTTGATTATTCAATTAAAATTAACCGAAATAATTTTAGGATTTGAATTTTAAAATCATTGGTTATTAACATGCTTAAGATGAAATATGTAGAAGTGCTAAGCAACTATTTCTGCTTTAAGGTAAAATCTGGATTCTGAATTTTTGGAAACCATAAATTGAAGTAAAGTCATAGTACGTATGAGACAAGTAAAAGGGCAATTGCTGAATGTCGGGGGAAAGGATGAACAGAAAACGAGAAATAATTTAATAGACTTCTGGATCAGATCTTGAAAGCGTATATCAATGACCCTAAATATGAATGAATACCACACATTTCACCGCACCTATTAAAAAACAAAAACCCCCGAATCCTTTGTGAACCAGGATTGTCCCTCGTCTATTTCCTGACCTCACTTGGATTCACTCCCAGTTTTTTCTTGAAGCAGCGACTGAAATAATGGATCGACTGGAATCCCAGTTCGTAGGCTATTTCCTTGATGCTCTTATTCGTCGTAAGCAACAGCTCCTTTGCACGCATTAGCTTGATTTCCATGTGATACTGGTGCGGGGAAAAGCCGGTGTACTTCTTGAACATATTCCTGAAATAGTCTTTACTGACATTGCTCTGGGAGGCATAGGGCTCAAGATCCGGCACGCTCAGGATATCCTTCCGCATATCAAAGCGCAACGTCTGGATAGAAGTTTCAAGGGGTTTGCTGGTGAAGCCGCGCTGTTTCTGGAAAGCAGTGATGTACCCAAGCAGGTTCAGTACCAGTCCGGATGCAATCTCCTGGAATCCCGGTTTCTCCTCCTGTACCAGCGTGAATATCCTGTAGTATGCATCAATGAGAGCTTCATGTTTCCCGATGCGGAGGATGGATTCCCCCATCAGCACACTTTTCTGCAAAAGGAAATGGTCCGCGATCATCCCGTTGAAACCAATATAATGCTCGGTCCAGCCCGTCGATTGATCAGGCTTGTACCGGTGCCACTGGTTTTTTCGTATGATCATCAATGTGCCGGGTTCGACTTTAAATGTTCCTTTCCGGTTTTCCAGCAGTCCATTTCCATGGGTGATATAGTTGAACTGGTATTCATCCAGTACCCGGCCGCTCCTGTAATCAAAATAATAACCCGACGGGTGTTCCCTTGAGGGGTATTCCTTGTTTGGTTTCACCTCCGCTTTACCTGCCACACTCAGGTACAACCCCCATTCCTTGCTGTCTGCTCCTACAGTCAGGTATTTGAAAAAGTCCTGCATATCTTACCTTCAAAAAGTGCAAATGATTCGGTTTTTTGTGCATTGATATTCATTGTTCAATATCATAAGTTTGCTATCATCTAGATATTTTCAAAGATATAGGTTTTACAACTAATACACCAAACTATGAGTTCATTGAGTGCAATTGGATTGATCGCCATCGGCAGTATCGGGGCGGCAAGCTTCTATGTGCCATTTAAAAAAGTCAAAGAATGGGCATGGGAATCCTACTGGATCACACAGGGTGTGGCAGCCTGGATCATTGCTCCCTGGCTTTTTGCAATATTAACGGTGCCTGAAGGAACATTGATGGATATCCTCAGGGGAGCGCCCGCATCTGCCAAGTGGTTATCTGTCCTTTTCGGCGCCCTCTGGGGGGTTGGCGGACTGACTTTCGGATTAAGCATCCGTTACCTGGGGATTGCCATGGGACAGAGTATTGCACTGGGATTTTGTGCTGCTTTCGGTACGCTCATCCCGCCGATCGTAGCAGGCGAAAATCTGTTCGGTACAACGGCAGGCATTTTGATGGTGGTGGGTGTTGCAGTCTGCGTCGCAGGGATTGCGATCATCGGATATGCAGGAGCCTTGAAGAACAAAGGATTATCAGAGGAAAAAAGGAAGGAAGCCATCAAGGAGTTTGCATTGAAGAAAGGTCTGATCATCGCTTTTTTTGCAGGGATCATGAGTGCAGCGTTCAGTTATGGATTCGAAGCCGGAAAACCGATCGATGCTGTGGCCCTTGAATTTGGCACCAATTCCTTGTTTCAAAGCAATCCTACGCTGATCTTCATCCTTACAGGTGGTTTTGCCACGAATTTTGTTTATTGTGTATTCCTGAATATTAAAAACAAGACCTATAAAGACTATACCTTTGTACCCGGGTCGGTCTTCCTTAACAATATTGCATTTACCTTTCTCGCAGGCTTTCTCTGGTTTCTTCAGTTTCACTTCTATGGCATGGGAAAAAGCATGATGCCCGAGGGAATTGCTGTATTCAGCTGGAGCATCCTGATGGCCCTGAATATCGCTTTCAGCAACATCTGGGGCATTGCCCTGAACGAGTGGAAAGGAGCCAGCAGGAAAACAATGGTGGTATTGGTCATCGGGATCGTGGTCCTGATCCTCTCCACATTTGTAGTTAACCTTGGATAAACTGAATCTGATTTAAATAAATGATATGGTAAAGCAAGAAGTAATCGAAAAAGCATATGCGCTTGCAAAGGAGCAATATGCTGAACTGGGTGTAGATACCGATGCCGCGATACAAAAGATGAATGATGTGGTGATCAGCCTGCATTGCTGGCAAACGGATGATGTGGGAGGATTTGAAACTCCCGATGCTGCCCTTTCCGGAGGAGGAATACAGGCCACCGGGAACTATCCCGGCAAAGCAACCAGTATTGCAGAGATGCGCAAGGATCTCGAGAAGGTGCTGGCCCTGTTGCCTGGGAAACACCGGCTGAACCTGCATGCGATATATGGCGATTTCCGGGGCGAAAAAGTGGACCGCGACGAGATCGAAGTGAAGCATTTCCAGAGCTGGATCGACTGGTGCAAGGAGCAGGGGATCGGCATGGATTTCAATGCCACCTGTTTTTCTCACCCAATGGCCGACAGCGGACTTACACTTTCGTCCAAAGATGAGAAGGTGCGCACTTTCTGGGTGGAACATGTGAAAAGATGCCGGGCCATCTCTGCTGAGATCGGGAAGCAACTCGGAACGCCCTGTGTGCACAATACCTGGATCCCGGATGGTACGAAGGATGTCCCTGTGGATCGCAACGGTCTGCGCGCCAGTCTGAAGAAATCACTGGATGAGGCCATGGCGATCGATTATCCGAAGGAGCATATGAAGGACGCCATTGAAAGCAAGCTCTTTGGAATTGGTGCAGAAGCCATGACCGTAGGGTCCCATGACTTTTACCTGGGATATGCGATCAGCAGGAAGAAACTGATCTGCCTCGACAACGGGCATTTCCACCCAACCGAACAGGTGGGGGACAAGATCTCCGCATGCCTGCAGTTCGTGGATGAGCTGTTGCTGCACGTCACCAGGCCCATCCGATGGGATTCAGATCATGTGGTCACACTGAACGAGGATGTCCAGTTGATCGCATCTGAGGTGATCCGGGGCAATTACCTGGACCGCGTGAATATCGGGCTGGATTTCTTTGATGCCTCCATTAACCGGATCGGAGCCTATGTAGTGGGAACCCGCGCTGCAAAAAAAGCCTTTATGTATGCACTCCTTGAGCCAACCGCTAAACTGTTGTTGTACGAGGAGTCGGAACAGAATTTCGAAAGGCTGGCACTCATGGAGGAACTGAAGACCAAGCCCTTCGGTGCAGTATGGGATTATTATTGCATGAAGGAAGGTGTCCCGGTCGGAGAAGACATTATTTCCGACATTCAAAAATATGAACAGGAAGAACTAAAGAACAGGTAGGATCAGTACATAATGGTTATTAATAGTCAGTTATAAGCATTAGTATTTGGTAGTATCTGGTAATATTTTAGTTGTAATTAGTTTTAGTTAATAGTAGTTAGTTGGTTGCGCGGTGGTAATGGTGATTATTATTATCACCGCTTTTTTTCATTGTGCCCAGGCAGCTGGTCTGCCTGCTGAGAGGCCGGTATTTTTGCAACTGGATTATTCAGAAGATTTTAAAAAAGATATATACGAATGAGACAGGAAATTCATGACCTGATTGAGGTATCCAGGAGGTATGGCAGCGATCCGGATTATGTTATTGCCGGAGGCGGAAACACTTCCTTCAAGGACACCAGGCGGATATGGGTGAAGGCAAGCGGAAGTTCTATGGCGGATATTGATGAGAACGGGTTTGTCTGCCTGGACAGGGAGAAACTTAAGATCCTTTCAGAGAAGGCCTACAGCTCAGACAGCACCGAAAGAGAGGCACAGGTAAAACAGGACCTGGCAAATGCCATTGAGTACCCACAGGATAAGCGGCCTTCCGTGGAGACTTCCATGCACGAGATCATCGACCATCCGTTTGTTGTGCACACCCACCCGGCAATGGTCTGCGGACTCCTCTGTGCGAAGGAATCAAAGGAGATGGTGGACAGCCTTTTCTCGGAGGATTGCCTGTATATCGAGTACACCGACCCGGGATATGTTCTTTTCAGGGCGGTGGACAATGCCCTGCATGAGTACCGGGAAATAAATGGGACCGATCCTCACGTCATTTTCCTGGAGAATCACGGTGTTTTTGTGGCTGCACACAGGATTGAAAAAATTGATGAGATCTACCGCGATATTGCGGAAACGATCTCTGCAACTATTTCTGTGATCCCTGATAATTCCAACGAGCGACAGGAGCCATTACTGGAAATGGTTTCGAAATTGCTCGACGACCATCCTGAAACAAGCGGCTGCTTCTCATTGCAACTGGCCAACCATCTCACCGACCGGTTCGTCGCAGGCAGGTCTGCATTTGACGTTGTGAGCATTCCATTCACCCCGGACAATATCGTCTATTGCAAGTCAAAATATCTTTTTGTCCAGGAGGTCGAATCTGTCATTCCCCAGATACAGGAATTCAGGGAGAAGAACGGATTTCTGCCAAAGGTCATTGCAGTTGAGGGAGCCGGTATCATTGCCCTGGAGGAAAGTGAGCAATCCGCCCGAATTGTTCTTGACGTGTTCGAGGATATGATGAAAGTGTGTGTGTATACAGAGAACTTCGGGGGTCCGCGCCCCATGACACCCTCGCAGATCAGTTTTATCGACAACTGGGAAGTGGAAAACTACAGGAGGCAGGTTCAAAAAGGGAAGTAGGATTAATTCGATGCCGAAATGGTATTGAAATGGATTAAAATGGAAAAATAAGTACTTTGCACTATAAAAAATATAAATGATGAAACAATTGCATATCATCTTCCTTGTGTTTGCATTTTGCAGCATTTCGGGAGTGGCCATCGCTCAAAGCCAGGTGGTCTCATTACGCTGTGAATATCATGAAAATCCTGTCGGGATTGATATCGAGCAACCCAGGTTCAGCTGGCAAATCAAATCTGGTGACAATAATGTTTTGCAGACCGCTTATGAAATTCGCGTGGCAACATCGATTGCTGAACTTGAAAACAGCAATACCCACTTATGGTCGACGGGAAAAGTAGAAAGCAGTGAATCTGTAAATATTGTTTATGATGGACCGCAATTAAAATCAATGCAGCGTGCATATTGGCAAGTCCGAATCTGGGATAATAAAGGCAACGTTTCTGAATGGAGTGATCCAGCCTACTGGGAGATGGGAATTCTGGAGCAGGAATCGTGGAAAGCAAAATGGATTACCCTTCCGGATGAAAATATGGTCAACGGTTTACGACCGGCACATTATTACAGGAATGACTTTTCGATAGCGAAGAAGGTTCATTCAGCCAGGGTCTATGTAACTTCGCTGGGAATATACAAACTGTTTATAAATGGGGAAAAAGTGAGCGATGATCTTTTTACTCCGGGATGGACCAGCTATAACAAGCGATTACAATATCAGACGTATGATGTAACTTCATTATTGAAAAAGAACAATGCTTTTGGAGCAATGGTCGGTGACGGCTGGTACCGGGGATACATCGGTTGGAAAGACCAGCAAAACTACTATGGTGATCAACTGGCACTCCTGCTTCAATTGCAGATTGAATATACAGATGGTAGCAGTGAAGTAATAGTAAGTGATGAAAATTGGAAAGTAAATACCGGGGCTATCATAGGATCGGACATCTACAATGGCGAATTCTATGACGCCCGGTTGGAAATGAAAGGCTGGACGAGTGAAGGTTTTGATGACAGGAACTGGGCCAATGCAGATGTCCTTGCTCATACAAAAAAGACCCTGGTATCACCACAGGGTGAACCTGTAAGGGCCATTGAGGAGCTGACACCCATAGAATTACTAATCACCCCAAATGGTGAGCGTGTGATGGATATGGGTCAGAATATGGTGGGATGGATTCGAATAAAAATGCAGGGAAACAAAGGGGATACTGTCAGGCTGAAGTTTGCCGAAGTGCTTGACAAAAATGGTAATTTTTATACGGAGAATCTGCGCTCCGCTAAGGCAACAGATACCTATGTTTTTAAAGACAACAAAGCGGTGGTATATGAACCAAGCTTCACTTTTCATGGATTTCGGTATGTGAAATTTGAGGGATTCGATCAGTTCCCGGATCTTACTGATGTGAAAGGGATTGTCGTACATTCTGAAATGAAACCAACAGGTACTTTTAGTTGCTCAAATCCACTGATCAACCAGCTTCAGCATAACATACAATGGGGACAGAAAGGTAATTTTTTGGATGTTCCTACCGACTGTCCCCAGCGTGATGAACGCATGGGATGGACAGGCGATGCACAGGTCTTTAGCATGACTGCGGCCTATAACTTTGATGTAGCTGCTTTTTATACAAAGTGGATGAAAGATGTGCTTGCCGACCAGTTGCCGAATGGAAAAGTACCCAATGTCATTCCTGATGTTTTGAAAGGGAGAGGAGGTGCTACCGGTTGGGCTGATGCGATTGCAATAGTTCCCTGGACAGTATACCGGATATACGGAGATACCCGGATTTTGGAAGAAAGTTATCACGGAATTGCTTCCTGGGTTCATTATATGGAAGATCGGGCCGGATCAGATTACTTATGGACAGGTGATCCGCATTTCGGAGACTGGCTGGCCTTTGCCTCGACAAGTTCAAGTTACCCGGGCGCAACCACGGAAAAAGATTTAATTGCAACAGCCTACTTCTATTACACTACCAATTTACTCAGTAAAATAGCAACAATACTTGGCAAAACTGCTGATGCCGCAACATATAAAAAACTGGCAGAAAATATTCAACCGGCATTCAATGATGAATTTGTAACACCGAACGGACGATTGGTATCGCACACCCAGACAGCATATGCTATGGCACTGTCCTTTGGTTTATTACCAGATCACCTGGTTCATAAGGCAGCTGGTTACCTGGCCCAGGATGTTGAAAAATTCAGGCATTTAACCACGGGTTTTCTGGGAACCCCATTGCTTTGTGAAACCTTGTCAGATATTGGCCGGGATGATCTTGCTTTTATGCTATTGAACCGAACGAAATATCCATCATGGTTGTATCCGGTAACACAGGGTGCAACCACCATATGGGAGCGATGGGATGGTCAGAAACCAGATGGGACATTCCAGAACGTTGGAATGAACAGCTTTAATCATTATGCATATGGAGCCATTGGAGAGTGGCTCTATAGTCATGTGGCAGGAATAGCTCCGGACCCGGAAATGCCTGGGTACAAATCATTCTATTTAAGCCCTCATCCCGGGGGAGGTTTAACAAATGTGTCATCTGAATATTTATCCATTCATGGCAAAATAAAGTCCGATTGGAAAATAGAAGATGGAACCTTTTTCTACAACATCGAAATACCAGCTAATACAGAGGCGACGGTTGTATTGCCTTCAGCACTTTTGAGTGAAGTGAGAATGAATGACGCAGCATTGGATGATACAACAAAGGGAAATGCAAAACAAGAGAATAATCGTGTGATCATTGAAATGGGGTCCGGCAGCTACTCATTTCAGTATCCGGTTATCTCGAATCTGAATAACAACATATAAAGGCATGAGAGTGAGAGGTATAATGATCATACTGGCAATTTCAGTTTTGGTTATTGCATGTGTTAAAAAATATAATATGGATACATTTGGATAGGATCTTCAGTTTTTAAAGAAGCATCAGGAAGTGGTGCTCATGAGGCCGACGAAGGAGGACGAATAACGCACCTTGAGTATAAACGAAATTTATAACATATTGTAAATTAATGCTATAACTAAAATATATACTTGTAAAGTATATGTTATTTTAAGCAGATCAATTTGATGCATAGATAATTCTTTAATTTTATCAGTATTATGGATTTTACCTGGAAAGTGTTACAAAATGGATCAGATATTCGCGGAATCGCGATTGAAGGAGTTGAGGGTGAAAATGTGAACCTGGATGAACAGAGGGTGAACCATTTAGCCAGGGCATTTTATACATGGTTGTTGGCGAAGGAGGAGGGACAAAAAACCATTGCCATTGGATTGGATTCAAGGATCTCAGGTCCCGCTCTGAAAAGGAGTTTTGCTGATGGCATCATAGCCATGGGCGGAAATGTAATCGATTGCGGACTGGCTTCTACACCTGCAATGTTCATGACGACCAAAGCTCCTGATCTGGATGTAGATGCAGGGGTAATGCTTACTGCAAGTCACTTGCCGTTTAACAGGAACGGGCTGAAGTTTTTTACCCCGGAGGGCGGACTCAATAAAAAAGACATTAAAGAAATCCTCCAAATTGCAGAAGAACATGCTACGCTGGGTGATCACGACAATCCGGGCAATCTTTCAGAATTCCACTTTATTGAAAAATATGCGATGCACCTGGTCAACGTCGTTCGTTCACGGGTAGATGATCCAGGGAACTTTCAGCAACCGTTGAGTGGTTTGAAAATTATCGTGGATGCAGGAAATGGCGCAGGCGGATTTTTTGTCGACAAGGTATTGAAACCATTGGGAGCTGATGTTGAAGGAAGTCAGTTCCTGGATCCGGACGGGATGTTCCCGAATCATATTCCCAATCCTGAAAATGACGAAGCAATGGAATCCATTTGTCAGGCGGTCAGGGAAAACCGGGCAGACCTGGGAATTATTTTCGATACCGATGTAGATCGCGCTGCGGTGGTTGATCGTGATGGAAATCCAATCAACAGGAATGCACTGATCGCATTGATGGCGGCGATCACACTTGAAGAACACCCGGGGAGCACCATAGTGACCGATTCAGTCACTTCAGATGGATTAACAGTGTTTATCGAAAAGGTGCTCAAAGGAAAACATCATCGTTTTAAGAGAGGATATAAAAATGTTATCGATGAGTCAATCCGGTTGAATAAGTCAGGAGTAGATTCCCAATTAGCCATAGAAACATCAGGTCACGCTGCATTGAAAGAAAACTATTTCCTGGATGATGGTGCTTACCTTGTGGCCCTGGTACTTGTAAAAATGGCAAAATTAAAAAACGGAGGCGCAACAATAGAGGAGCTGATCAGGAAGCTGAAACAGCCCGTGGAAAGCGAAGAATTCAGGATGTCCCTTTCTACAGATGATCCTGTTAAAACGGGTTCTGCGATCCTGGAGACACTGGCTGAAATTGCTGACAACCAGGAAGGCTGGGCGCTTGTTGAACCCAATTATGAAGGAATACGGGTAAAATGCAGTGCAGAGAAGGGCTGGTTTTTATTACGCCAGTCGCTTCATGACCCGCTGCTGGTGCTCAATGTTGAGTCTGATCGGACAGGAGGAGTCAGGGAAATCACGAATAAATTGAAGATCATCCTTTCAGACTTTACCGAACTGGATATTTCAGGTGAACCTATCAGATTAAACACCTTCGACAATGAGGTTCCTCCTTTAAAAACCACTTGATCTTTGAATTCAGATTCAGAAAGCCTTTTTAAGAACAGAGTTACCCAATAGTCCTTTTCAACAAAATTCTCGCGAATGTCGAAATGATCACTTGCTGCACGAATAGCAGCTTTGAACTGATCAGTATTTTCATGTAAAGTCATACGATCCTCCACTTTTCTTTTGTAATAAGTACCTCATCTTTAATGCCCAATTTGAATTCCGTCGCCGGATTCAATGATGAGTAAAGTGCATCAGTGTTAATCGAATCATTTACTTGGTCAAGGATAGCCCCCAATAAAGCTCTGGTCCCCGGATTGTATTTCAATCCATATTTCATTAATAATTCCTGATCCACCTTAGAATATTGTTTAATTATTGACATAATTCTGGAGCACGATTGAGAAACATCTGCATCTGGAATACGCTTAATAAAACGAATCGCATCAAGCAGTTGTAGTTTCTCGATATTTTCATTTGTAATAGTATTCTTTTGCTTAATAAACCTGATTGAATATTTGCCTCTTTTTCTTGGTTTACGATCAATATTGGTTCCTATAAGAATTGTATTGGAAACCTGGGTGGTTAATCCAAACTTATTATAAATAGAAACTCCGGTAATATATCCAACAATTTTATTGTTGTCTTCAAGCAAATCTTTTACAACCTGGTATTCTGGTGGACGCAGAATACCAAATTCACTCTTTTCTGGCTTATAAAACTGGCCTTTGGAAAGACGAACAATCTTACCTGAGGCAACTAACCTATTTAAAGCCATTTTAAGAGCACTTAAATTATTCACCGGTATATCAAAATCATCATAGGTGAATACATATCCGGCTTTAAACCTGTTAATTTTATTTATAACAATATCAGATACTTTCATGAGATTATTACTTAAGTACAAATATATAAAATGTGACGTTTTATCCGGCAAAAACGTCACATTTAAATCTTTATAGTCTCTATTAGGTATATCAACATCATTAAAACTTAATCTGGGATTTTGTATATCATAACATGAAATATGGCTTATTTCAGTCAAGAAAAGCCTGCAAATGTTGGAGAAATTATTGAAGCTCCGTTTGAGTGTGTCAGAATCATTGAAAAGAACGACAAAGTTGGAGTCAAACAAATCTACCCCATCCTGGCAATCCACGGGAAGGAAAATGTGGTATCAAAAGTATTCAACGCTGCAGATTTGCTGGGAAAAGAAACTCATCCCTGTATTCAGGAAGGAGACAGGTATGTAATTGATGATGAGAATTACACTGTTACCTGGGAAAATGACCTTATTTTTAGCGAAGGAGCTTAAACTTTTGAGGGGTCTGTAAGGACCTCTCATTTTTTTAAAAGCCTGTTGCCAACCATATAAGTACGATAATAATAGGCCAATAAGGTCCGAATATGGCATTTATTTGTGTTTGGAATATTTTAAAGCAACAAAAAAAGAATATGCACAAAAACATATAAATACTGGAGGATTAATTGACCAGTTTATTGAAAATATTGCAGATAGCCCCAAAGTAATCTTGATAATGCAGCACACAGAAGATCATCGAACTTATGATCAGTTATTTAAATACATTGAAAATCATATTTCCGAAACACATCCCTCTAAAGTGAAAAGGGAAAAACCTCAATATATCAAAGATGTCGATCTTTGGCTTCAGGAGGTAGCAAATAGAAAATCCAATAGTGAGAAATGATTTATAAGTGTTATAGAAATTAATATACTATGATTCCAGAGAGTGATTACAGAATAACTGGTCTAAAACAAAACGATATTACTCACTATATCGAAGGAATTATAAACAGCACAATATCAGTTTTATAAATCAGAAGGTTCGACTCCCCGCAGGTTTTTAATACCGAAATAGTTCTTACCCTAATTCTTACCCCTAAAAAATGAAACCCCTGCAATTATTTGAATTACAAGGGTTTTCCTATTCTAAAGAGCGGTCTGGACGAGACCACAATATATAAAATCAAATGTTTCTAAATGATTCTCTACACCCCTTTAAATATAGGGGTTATATTAATTCGGAGAAATCAAAAAAAATCAAAAAAGTTCATAAAAAAGCGGTTTTACCATACCCCGTACCATACCCCGTTTTATTTATTTCGTATCTTTGTAGTGGTTAAATACAAAAAATCATTTACATCATGGAAACGAAATTCTACCTTCGAGACAAAGAGGCAACCAAGCCGACCCCAATTAATCTACATGTTTACTACAAAAATCACCTGGTAAAAATCAATATTGGGGAAAGGATCCTACCGAAATCATGGAATAAGGAAAAGCAGCGACCAACCCAGACAGCACATGATTATCATGGATTAAAAAGCAGACTGGACAAAATTGCTGCAGATGCAAAGAATATCTACAACGGATATCTGACTGCGAATGACTACCGGGAACCAACCCCGGATATTTTGCGCCAGCTGATCCGGCAAAAAATGAAGCTGGAACAGTCTGAACAGATTGATTTGTTTTCATATTTTCAAACAGTCATCAATGATAAAAAGAAAGCTGCAGCAACGGCGAACGTGAATGAGAGAAACACCGTTATTCCTGGTTATGAATCGACCCTGTTAATTCTAAAGGAGTTTCAGAAAAAATCCCTTTACAATGATAGGACAAAGAGATATGAGAAATACCGGTTAGACTTTGATACTGTAAACATGGTATTTTATAATCGGTTTATGGAGTTTTTAAAGGATGAGGGATATGAGCTGAACACTGCAGGAAAGTTCATAAAGAACATAAAGGCAGTAATGAGAAAGGCCGTTTCAATTGGTTTAACTAACAATATGGCTTTTACTAATCGGGATTTCAAGGTAATCTATTTGGCAAAGGACCATATTTATTTGAATGAACAGGAATTGTTTGATCTGTATAATTTGGAGCTCAAAGGTACCCAGGAAAAAGTCAGAGACGTTTTTTTAGTTGCTTGCTGGACCGGGTTGCGTTATTCGGATTTATCGCGGGTGAATAAGGATCATATCAAAGGGAATCGAATTGAGATCACAACACAGAAAACAAAAGGCGCGGTAAAAATTGCACTACACCCGGTTGTTGTTGAAGTGCTGGAAAAGTATAATTACAATTTACCGGTCTATACTAACCAGCATATGAACCGGATTTTGGCCGAAATCGGGCCAGTATTGGCAGATAATACAAAAGTCAAGGTATTGGGCCCGGAAGGCATGGATAAAACAAAATACGGTCAAATTAAGACACACACCGCCCGCCGATCGTTTGCATCGAATATGTACCGGCGCGGAGACCTTAAACCGGCAACCATTATGAAAATAACCGGCCACCGGACCGAATCGAATTTCTTTAGATACATAAAAGTTACTCCGGACGAGCATGCAGACGCGCTACAGCAGTCTTTCGAAAAGGACCGGGAATTATATGCAACTGGCACAACCTTAAAAATGCAATAGATATGGTTCCAATTAAAACAAATATTATTGATCCGCAAGAACTAACTATTGATCCAGGGCAATATATGTGGCCACCGGGATTTTTTAAAATGAAGAATCCATATGTTGTTGATTTTGATAGCAGAGGATATATCGTTATGCGGGGTGTTCAGTTATTTATCCCTGAACTTGCAATTATTTTCAATACTAAGGAGCTCCCTGTTTTATATGCTGAATCAGAGAGTGGGACCATGATTTCCACTGAAAGTTTGTTTCAGATCTATAAACGGGGTTATGAAACTGGATTCAATGCTTTTAGCCAGGAACTTGATTATTATATCAAAAATGATCGCCTTTGGAAACAGTTTTTTGTAAACCACTTTAAATTGGTTGAAGAAAGAGCCAGCTGGTTCACAAAAGATATTTCTGAAAACATATTTTGGTTGTTGGGATCGTTTGCTGGTAGCTATTCAATCATGAAAGGCAGGTATGATGAAGATCCTGAATTGCGGGAAATTGTCAAACGTGACACAAATAGCCACAAAGAGGACAAAATATATCTAAAATGGCCTAAAATAAGTGATGAAGATATTGAAAGTTTTGAAGGTTCTATTCGAGAAGATCAGATGCCCTTATTTAAAAAATTATTGAAGGGTAACAAGATAAATGAATACATTGAATTTGATGGAAATACAAGTACTTTAGCGTATTATTTTGCTGGAAAACTTGATGCGCAAAAATATGATAAAAAAGAGGCCATTCAATGGGTAGTTGATCATTTTAGATATTTTAATTCCGGAACTGGTAATTATAAGAATATGAATAGATATAGTATTGAAGATCAGTTCTATAATAGGAAAGCCCCACCCAAAAAAACAATAGAATAGTATAGCCCGGCCATTGTGCCGGGTTTTTTTTTGGTAAGTTTTGTGGTCAAATGGTGGAAAGAAGGTTTTAGCACTGACTTAATTTTACAGTGTTTAAAATCATATTCCATGAAACGAGCAATTATAATAGAGGCCGACGAACTTTCCGAAATGATCCGGAATACCATCCGGGAAGAGCTGGCCGGCCATAAACCACCGGCCCCAGATCACAGCAAATTACTTACCAGAAAAGAGGCTGCAGATTACCTGGGAGTTTCTTTGACTACCCTGGCCCGGTATGCCGACAGCGGCCGGTTGCGCCGGCGCAAAATCAGCGGCAAAGTTTTCTACTCAACAAAGGATATCGAAACAGCAATGAAATAAGATCATGAGTTTAGAAACAAAATTGGAACAGCTGGGATATGGACGGAGTGAAACCGCGATCATGATACCCCTGGCCACATTGCGGAATTGGACAGATGAAGAGTTGCTGCAGCTCAAAGATGCAGAAGTGAATTTGATAACCACAAAAAAAATCAGAAAGTATTTAGTGGACCGTTATTCATGCCTCGGAGTGAAGAGAAAAGAACTTAAAAAACTGTTCCCGTATGAATTCGAAGACTAAATACAGAAAATCTGCAGCAGTGAAGGAGCTGGAAGCCCTGGCAATGGAGGCAGCGCGGGAAAAACATCCATCAATACCGGAGCATATACTTGCCCCCAGGAGATACAGGGATGACAAAGCAAACAATCTGACAAAATGCATTATTGACTGGATCCGATTAAACGGCTACCAGGCAGAAAGAATTTCCGTTACAGGTCGATATGTCGATAACACAAAAATCGTTACCGACGTTATCGGCCGCCAGCGCCGGATCGGTTCCCGGAAGTGGATCCCTGGAACAATGCAAAAAGGATCTGCAGACATTTCCGCGACAATAAACGGCAGAAGCGTAAAGATCGAAGTTAAGATAGGCCGGGACCGCCAAAGCGACGCACAGAAGAACTATCAGCAGCAGGTTGAGGGTGCAGGTGGTATTTATATCATTGCCCGCAATTTCGAAGAGTTTTTAACCTGGTATAAAGCACAAATATGATAGGATGGATATCCATACACCGACGTATTCAAGATCACTGGATCTTTCAGGATCCTGTATATTTCCAGTGGTGGATCATTGTTCTACTTAATGTTAATCAGAAGGGGACAAAATTCCCGGTGAATAATGAATTTCATACCTGTTTACCAGGATCATCCTTCCGTTCACTTGATTCCTGGTCCGGGCTTTTTGGTTGCTCAAAAAAGACTACCGTCAAATTTTTTAAACTACTCGAAAACGATCAGATGATAGCCCGGGAAGTTGTGGGAAGTGGAAACCGAAGGAAACACCTATTAACAGTAGTTAATTGGGATAAATACCAAAAAAAGGAAACTGAAAACTACACCGAAAGGAAACTGAAAACTACACCGAAAATGCCCCCTAACAATAATGAGAATAATGAAAATAATGAGGATAAGGGGATACCACCGCGCAAAGAATCACTTTATGAATATTTCAAAGAAAAAAAATCATCTGCCTTAGAAGCTGATAAATTCTATGATCACTATCAGTCGAATGGATGGAAAGTATCTGGGCGGGCTCCGATGAAAGATTGGAAAGCTGCTGCAAGAAATTGGATTCGAAATGAAAAGAAATTTGAGCCGGCACCACAGACCCAAAGTAATTACAAAAAATTACCTGTAATCAATGAGTGATAAATTACCACCGCAAGCAACGGAAGTCGAGGAGGTCCTCCTGGGAGCGATCCTGATAGAAGGTAAATCTATTGGAAAAGTCAAAGCAGTATTGCGCCCGGAAATGTTTTACAACGATCAGCACGCTAAATTATACAGCAAGATCGTTGAAATGGATCTTGCCGGCAAATCCATTGACCTGGTTACTGTCAAACAGACCACCGACCAACCGGCAACATTTCTTGCAAGCCTGACCGCCCGGGTTTCATCTGCCGCACACATAAAGGAACACGCTGCTATTATTTATGATAAATGGCTGGCCCGGGAAATGATAAAAACAGGTACAGACCTGATTGAAAAAAGTTATACCGATGATATTACCGAAGTGATCAGATCGACACGCCAGGAGATCGAAAAAAAATTGTTAGGAGTTTTGGGAATAAATTCCTTTGGTATTGGAATAAGGGAAGCGGGAGATAAAAGCCTGGACCAGTATTACAAGCGGGAGCAAATGATCAAACAGGGTAAAAGATCCGGAATTCCTTCATCATTTAATACGCTCGACACCTATACCGCAGGATGGCAACCGGAGCAGCTTATCATTTTAGCAGCGAGGCCAGCAATGGGAAAAACATCCCTTGCGATAAGTTTCTTAATGAAGGCAGCAACGGAAGGAAAAAGCGTTGCCATGTATTCACTCGAAATGTCCGCGGTAAAACTTGCGGACAAAATTGTCTGCTCAATTGCAAACATAAACCTTTTAGATTACAAAAAAGGAAAAATGAGCGATCCCGAGAGAATGGAAGCGGAACACAGCATTGACGTTTTATCTGAATGGAATGTGAATTTTAATGACAATCTACTAACTGATATTGATCAGATCCACGCAAGCGCACAAACAATAAAAAGCAGGTCCGGCCTGGATCTTATCATAATTGACTATTTACAGTTAATGAAGGGATCCGGGAGCTATTCAAACAGGGAACGAGAGGTCGCCGAAAATAGCAGAAAAGCAAAAATGATGGCCGTTGAATTGGGATGTCCTGTTATTCTGCTCAGTCAGTTAAACAGAGGACTTGAATCAAGATCAGATAAACGGCCCATGCTATCAGATTTGCGCGAAAGTGGAGCCATTGAACAGGATGCCGATATAGTTCTATTCTTATACCGGGAATCTGTTTACAATGAAAATACCGATAATTTAAAGGGTGAAATGATTATAGCGAAGCACCGCGAAGGACCAACCGGAATAGTTGACTTTTTTTACAACGAATCAATGACGAGATTTTCAGATAAACCAATAACATCACAAACACTATTTTGAAAGCGAAGAAAATCAGCACGACACGAAAATAAAATGAACGAACCCAAAAACATAGCATTTCACAACCCCGGCCAGTTTTATTTTTCCATGGCTTTTTTGAATTTGGTTTTCCTGGCTGGGGTTGTTTTTTCATTCATTGTATTATCAATATTTAACAATATTGGCCCTACCCAGGATGGTAACGGAGAAATACGGCCCTCCAAGGTGAATGCACGCACCAACCATCCTGGTGGGGCCTTTTATTTTTAATGAAAGAATAGACTATGCCATTCACCAAAGGAAAATCAGGGAATCCGGCCGGCCGGCCCCGGCTAAGCTGGAACAAGCAAGGGACAGAGCTGCGCACGGATTTGATTACATGGCTAAGGAAGCAGTGGCCAAAGGTTAAAAATGATTTCGAATCAGATCAGATCCAGCCAAAAGATCGAATCCGGCTTTATTTGTCTTTGATGGAATTTGCATTGCCCAGGCTGAAAACTACCGACGAACCTATGCTGGGGCAATTATCAGATACAGACCTGGACAGAATTATTGAACGACTAAGAATTGAAGCAAATGAAAATGAAAATGAAAAAGCAAGAGAGAATTGATTTCATACGCCGGCAGCTGGTCGATAAGCATCCAGCGAATTTTCAAGCGAAGTTGAATGAATATTTCGAATCCCTGGACCCAGGGGAAGATAAATTTATAAGCTATATTTTGACAGCGGGTCTCACAATAGAAGGGATCCTGAAACCTATTGCCAGACGAAATTACATTCAAATATGCGAAGAGCTTATTGATCGTATCTACGATCCGGAAATATATTACGAAGTAATCCCAAAGCACATAGAAACTGCAAGCGCGCGCCGAATGATAATTGATGAAGCCCGTAACCTGGGATTGAAGACGGCAAAAATATTCCACGCGAATGAAGAACATATTGAAACCATTAATTTATAAAAACAATGAAAGAACTAATTTACAGAAACCAGCAACCGATTGATGAATTTGAAAGCAAATTGAATGAGGCCGTCACCAAAATTGACCAAGCGTACCAATTATTTAGGACGGCCCCATATGCTGAGAAATCGCATACAATCATTGATGTATTGCAAAACATCGACGCCATTGTTCAGAGTTATAAACAAAAAATGGTTGATAAACTGAAACCCGGATCATTTGCGATCGAGGGGCTGCAGCTATCAAAAAGCAAATTAGCTGACCTGGTTCATGTGGAGGAGCCGGCCGGGTTGCGATCGGCAATATTTGGTGCAAACCAAGTATTAGAGGAAAACGGGCTGAGCATGGATTACTACGAAATCAAAGGAACAAAGGTTGTCGTTAAGAAAGAAGCATTGCAGAAATTTATTGACAAGAATTCCATTTATGCAAGCACTCAGAAGGAACAGATATTTTTGCAGAAGTATAAAGACATGGGAAAGTCGATTGAATCCTTTTCCAATTTTCTGAAGAGCGAATGTGATATACAGATCTTACCAAAGCCCCTTGCTCCTTTACATATGGGATTATGGTATGATTTGGATGAAAATAATCATTACCAAATTAAGCCCCGGAAGTTCGAAGCAATGGCAAAGCGTATGCGCTCACGGCAATAGATTTACAGAGAAAGTAGAGCGGTCAGATTCTGACCAGTCTAAGCCCGGTTATTAATTTGCTGGGCTTTTTTTTGACAAAAAGGGAAGAACCTTTACAGATCCTTCCCAATTGGTTAAATACTGTCATTCACATAACAGAATTTGATCAAAGATACGATTTCTTTCAATTCCGAAAAACAGGGGTAGTTTCACCATTTACCATACCCCCCGGCATACCCCTAAAAAAAGAAGCCCCGTAAACATTATGCTTACAGGGCTTTTTTGCGGTCTGGACGAGACTCGAACTCGCGACCTCCGGCGTGACAGGCCGGCATTCTAACCAACTGAACTACCAGACCTTTAGAATGTTAACTATGGGTATCAATATTTTCTGTGAACGTACGTTATCTAAACGCGTGGCAAAAATAGGTGATTTTTTTATTTCACCAAAGAAAAAAGATAAAAAACCATATATCTTTCTTCAATAAATAGAAGATTTTTTCATTCATGACGTAGAACGAAATGGACATGGTGATATCTCAACCTGATAATGCGCTCAATAAATCATTTGCGGGCTGCAGAATCTGAAAATATTTCTGTTCAGGAATGTGTACGAAAAACTCCATTCAGACTGCAGCACCCGGGGAAATATCTGGTCAAAAATGAATACTTACCCATCATGCAGGCTGCAGGACATGTAATGTAGTTTATATGGTATTCACGGATTAATTATTTTTGAAAACCATTTACATCAACACAATGGAATTAATGAAACAAGTAACCACCCTGGTACTCATTGCCCTGATCTTTGCATTATCTTTGCCACAATGCAGAACCGTGGAAACGATGAATGACGATGAAAAGAAAATAGTGATCTACCAGTTGCTCCCCAGGCTGTTCGGGAATACCAACACCACGAACAAACCCTGGGGCACCATCGAGGAAAACGGGGTAGGAAAATTCAACGATATCACGGAAAAAGCACTTGAAGAAATCCGGGAACTGGGAGTGACGCACATCTGGTATACCGGCGTACCCCATCATTGCGTGATCAGGGATTATACCGCCTACGGTATCTCAAATGATGATCCGGATGTGGTGAAAGGACGTGCAGGTTCACCCTATGCAGTAAAAGATTATTATAATGTGAATCCTGATCTCGCGGAAAACCCGGCAAACCGGTTGGAAGAATTTGAGGCGCTAATCGACCGGACACACGCACAAGGACTGAAGGTGATCATCGATATCGTTCCCAACCATGTGGCCAGGAATTACGGATCCATAACGAATCCCCCGGGTGTAAAGGATTTTGGTGCCGAAGATGATACATCGGTCACCTACCGAAGGGACAATAATTTTTATTACATCCCGGGGGAAAGATTCGAAGTGCCTGATTTTGAGCCTGGCTTCCTGCCCCTGGGAGGAGAGGAACATCCCCTCAGCGACGGACATTTCGAAGAATATCCGGCCAAATGGACCGGAAACGGTTCGAGGAAACCCAAACCCGACCTGCACGACTGGTACGAAACAGTGAAGATCAATTTTGGGGTGACCCCCGATGGTGAAAAGGAATTCCCGTCCCTGCCGGAGGGCTATGAAAACAGGTCATGTGAAGACCATGCAGCATTCTGGGCAGATCAGCAGGTACCCGATTCCTGGAAGAAATTTGAGCAGATCGCCCATTACTGGCTCGATAAGGGTGTGGATGGATTCAGGTATGATATGGCGCAGATGGTGCCCGTGGAGTTCTGGAGCTACCTGAATTCCTCTATCAAAATGAAAAACCCGGATGCCTTCCTGCTTTCCGAGATCTATATCCCGGAAATGTACCGCGACTATATCAGGCTCGGGAAAATGGATTATCTCTACGACAAGGTGGAGATGTATGATACGCTGAAGAATATCATCCAGGGACACGGAAGCACTGATCACCTTCCGGGGATCATCAACGGACTCGCAGACATTGAACACCATATGCTGCATTTCCTGGAAAACCATGACGAACACCGTATTGCCAGTCCTGATTTTGCCGGATCACCAGAAAAGGCAAAACCGGCCATGGTGGTCTCGGCAACGGTAAGTACCTCTCCTACGATGGTCTATTTTGGACAGGAAACAGGGGAGAAGGGTGAGGGAGTTGCCGGGTTCGGAAAATCCGGACGGACTACCATTTTCGATTACTGGGGCGTGCCGGCGCATCAGCGATGGATGAACGGCGGCGCCTTTGACGGAGGTGCACTGACAAAAGCAGAAGCTGACCTGCGCGAATTCTACAAAACCCTGCTGAATTTTGCGATCACCAGCAATGCGCTCATGGGTGAATACGCCGGTCTGCATGCACACAACAGGGCGCAATCCAAAGATTATACGGACAAGCAATTTGCCTTTCTGCGCTGGAAAGGAGATGAACGACTGCTCGTGGTTGTGAATTTTAATGACCAAAAGGGTGCCACTTTCGAATTGAAGATCCCGCAGGAGATCATCGCACAGGTGGAATTAAAATTTGGAAAGTATCAGCTGCATGATGCCTTGAAAAGTACAAAGCATTTCGAATTACAGGTCAGCGATACTGGAGCCAGTGTAATGATTACCATGGAACCACTGGAGTCTTTTATTCTCCCTATTGGGTAAGAAGAATCATACGTCCTGGTACAATTCCCTGGATATATTTCCATTAAAGTTCGGATATCCGGTTGACCTGACCTGCTTCACAGGGATCAGCATAATCCGCTGTTATATTTCGTTGCAAGATGAGCATAATCCTGCATTGTACTTCGCTGGAGGATAGGGATTCAAGGAGGTTTGCCTGCTCTGTAGATATATCAACACGTCGTTGAGTAACAGGTCACCCCTTCTTAAAGAAACTGAAATTCACACTGCCATAGTTCCGGTGGTCAAAGATCCCGGGAACATGGCTGAACCGCATTTTGGAAGGGTGTTCCAGGATGAACCAGCTGCCAGGATCCATCAGTGCACTTCCAAGGACCAGTTCGGGCAGGTTTTCAAGCCCTTCGAAGTCGAAAGGAGGATCTGCAAAGACAAGGTCATAAGATTCCCATGGATTTATGATAACTTTCATTGCATCTGAGCGTACTGCATTTACCTGGAAAAAGTCAAGATCCTGAATTGTTTTCTGAATGAACCGGAAATGGGTCGAGTTCATCTCCACGGCAGAAATGCGCCTGGCACCCCGGGAAGCAAATTCATAGGTGATGCTGCCGGTGCCCGCAAAAAGGTCAAGTACAGATAAATCCTCGATATCGAAATGGTTTTCAAGGATATTGAAAAGCGCCTCCTTGGCAAAATCAGTGGTGGGTCTTGCCCTGAAATTTGCCGGCGGGTGGATCTGTTTTCCTCTGTATGTTCCGCTGATTATTCGCACCGTGTTGCTTCTGCCAATAGGACATGTTCACTTATTGCATCTTTGTCAATCTCACTGATATGGTAGGGAAGGGGCATTATTTCGCGGACGTATTTCCCCAACATTGCCAATTCTTCATCACGGGGAACCCCGGCATAATATAAAGGCCTGCTTTTTCGGTCGAACTCCAGCTGCTGGATGGTATTCAGCGTATGGTAAACCAGCTCCTCCTCTTTTCCAAGTCGCTGATGATTGGCAATCTGAAGTGCATCATCCCTGATCATCAGGATGCCCATGTACCCGTGCTGGACTTCCAGCAACGTAAATCCACGCTGGTGATCGGCGGCATTCACCTGGTCAGAAACTGAAAACAGCACTTCAACAGGCGATTTGATCCGTATTGTAGCAGCAAACTTTTCAGCCAGCAGTAAATAGTCTACCGGAATCGCATAGACGATATAGAAAGGCCTGTTCTTTACAGCCTTGAAATCAACCTTTTCTCCAGCGTGCAGACGCGTGACCGGTTCCAGGTAGAGGTATTTATCTTTTTCCGAGAAAAGTGCTTCGGGTACGAGGGTAGTTGGAATGGAGTCTGCGACCAGGGTCACCTCGCCGCGAAATTTTTCCAGTAACGTGTGCCGGTTCAACCAGTCTTCGCATGTCAGTAAATGACTTTT
>CAYOSB010000027.1:24582-25229 GCA_964406495.1 uncultured Bacteroidaceae bacterium
AGCTGATTGGCGTATCCCCGGTGAACCTGTTCAGCACAACAGGCTTATAGTACCTGTCTTCAAGCAACAAAGAAAATCCATCCGCCATAAAACGGATGGATAAATGTCCTGTCGCAAGAATTTCCTCTGAAATGGTATTGGATATGATACTATGTGTCTGCATTAGAAATAGACGATTAAACCGCTATTCCCAGTTACCTGACAGAGTACCTTCTTCCAGTGAACCAAATTTAATTCCGGGGAAACCTGTCAGCCTGATCTGCTGATCTTTGTAATTCGTTACCAGTTGTTCATTCAATCCCTTCAAAAAGTCATCGTAGTATGCTTGCACCTCTACAACCTGCACCATCAGGTTGGAGGAAGTGAGGATCTCGTTGGATTCGATCTCAAAGGTTTTGCCATTGGTGTACGGCACATATTTCATTGAGTCGACAGGGTAGTCAGCACCGAAGAGGGAGTCGCGTACCTGCCGCTTGGTGGTCTCACGAACAATCACGTTTTCCTCGATGGCCTTTTTCCTTGCTGCTTCAAGACCTAATTCTTCCAACCAATCTTCAGGAATCTGACCGATCGCTTTTGTTACTGTGAAAGAATCATTTCTAAGGAACATTTCCAGGGTATCGAAGCTGCCGGTGTACCTCTTGTAC
>CAYOSB010000028.1:0-25162 GCA_964406495.1 uncultured Bacteroidaceae bacterium
GCCTGATGGAGGCTGCGCAGGAATATGTTCCGGAAAAATTCCCCTGGCTCCTCTTTTTTGCAGGAGTGCTGGTCATATTTTTCACCATCATTGCTATCATACGCCGTCTGAATAAATTTCACCAATGATTTCACCCGAAAGACAAATATCAATGCTATCTTTACTCGTGCAAACGGGCTGCTGAAGCCAAATCACAATTATGAGCAACAATTATTTTCAGCAGGGAAAATGAAAAAATCAATTCTCTGCTTATCGATATTATTTGCAGTACATACATCATCCAGCACCGCTCAGGAACGAACAGGGCCATCCAACGGATTTGATGCAGATCTTTATAACGGTACAATATATAATTTTGGATCCACCCATATTAAAGGCCATCAATACCTGGAAAGGGAGGCCTTCGAAACGGGCAGTTTAGCAATTGATGCGCATAACTTTTCAGGTCTCTTACTCAACTATGATATCTACCACCAGGAAATCCTCTTCAGATCAGGGAAAGGTTTCCAGGAAAAAATAATCTCACTCCCCATAGAAACGATCAAATCATTCTCTATCGGACCGCGTCATTTTATCGTTGTAAATGAGGATAACTGGGATGTGAAAATATATGAGACCATTGGAAAACAGGACACCGCATTTTTCAGATCCTGGTCAAAAGAGATTAAAACAACCAATGATAACAGCATCTATAATTACGAGTTCTCCAAACCCTCACGTATTACTTACCTGTCGGATGGAGAAACTTTACATCAACTGAGATGGAAAAAAAACCTCCTGGAAGTATTCCCGGAAACGAACAGATCCGATATAAAAAAATTCATGAGAAAGAACAAAATCCGCATCAGGAAGGCGTCCTTCACTGAACTGCAAATGCTGATCAATTACTGCTACACATTATGAAACCGTGACTGGTCGCCTGGAGAAATCTGGTCACCTAAAAAATAATTAAAGCAACAGTACCTGAAAATGAGATTTGTAACAAATTACATCCTAAGACTTTAACAGTGTTATAAAGTGAAATATTTCTTAGTGGTCATATTATTTTTCTTTTCCCTGTCATCCCGTGGACAGCAGCAAACGGTTCTGAGCCTGGACATCCGCGAAGCTTCCTTCAGTGCGTTCGCTTCACTTGTAAAAAAACAATCGGGAACACAGCTCTATTACGATCCCCAACTGGTAGATGAACTGAGAGTTACCTTGCAGGCTGATTCCATTCCGGTGCCCGAGGCAATTGAATCAGCCATCGCAGGAACCAGCTTGAAAGTGTCTGCATGGAACAATGGATACCTGTTACTGCCCGCTGATCAATTAATTGAAACATTACCTGACTATGCATCGCGGATCACAGATAGAGAGGAATCGGATGCTGAAGCGGTCACGTATGCGGAACAACGCTACTTGCAGGGTAGAAAATCAGACGTAACAGAAACCCTTACCATTGGCAATCCAAACATACGGGAGAATGGGAAGGTCAGGATTTCAGGCTATATCAGGGATGAAGACACCGGGGAACCGATCATCGGAGCCACCGTTTACATTGAAGAAACAAAATCCGGTGCAGCAAGTGACCTCCAGGGGTATTTCGCCTTTGTGCTTCCCACGGGGAAATACAACGCCCAGTTCGCATCGTTGGGCTATGAAACCGGCAAATACCAGCTGGATGTGTATTCCAACGACAGGATCCAGGTTGCACTGGAAACAGCACCCGTGACACTTGAAGAAGCAGTGATCAGGGGAGACCGGCAGATGGATATCAAGAAGAAGGATCCGGGCCTCGAAAAACTATCCATTAAATCGATCCGCGCCATTCCCATGATGATGGGCGAGCGCGATATTATCAAGGTTTCTGAAATGTTACCTGGTATTGTGAGCGTAGGGGAAGGCTCATCAGGATTGAACGTCAGGGGAGGAAGCTCAGATCAAAACGTTTTTTATATCAATAAAATCCCTGTTTATAATACCTCCCATTTGTTCGGGTTTTTCCCGGCATTCAACTCCGATATCATCAAGGATTTTTCCATATATAAAGGCCATATCCCGGCAGAATATGGCGGAAGACTCTCTTCTGTATTTAACATTACCACCAGGCAGGGTAATAAGAAAAACTTCAGTATGCGTGGCGGTCTCAACCCTATTTCTGCAAATGTTACCCTCGAGGGTCCTGTGATCAAAGAAAAAAGCTCGGTCCTTATCAGCGCCAGATCCTCTTACTCCGATTGGATCCTGGATGAGATCAATGATCCCGTACTGAATAGCAGCAGCGCCGGATTCAACGATTTTTCCATCTACCTCGATCATCACCAGGAGAATACCGTATTCTCAGGCTTCGTTTATTCAAGTAGCGACAGGTTTGAACTTGCGGATTTGAACAGCTACACCTATGCCAACCTGGGCGGATCATTGAATATGCATCATAACTTCAATAATTTGCTGCGCATGGATGTGGCATTGATCGGTTCACGGTATGGTTTTCAGACCACCGACAAACAGAACATTTCAACCGCCTACTCGCATGCATACGATATTGACCACTATGAACTCAGGGCAGATTTCACACAGACAGTCAATGAATCCAATGAACTCTATTTTGGGGTTAATTCCGTATATTATATGCTGGACAGGGGATCGGTGCTGCCATTCGGAGAGGAATCCTTGCGAAGTGTGAATGACCTGGGTACGGAAAAAGGACTTGAAAATGCGATCTATATCTCGGACAAATACAGTGTCACGAACTGGCTTGATGTCAATGCCGGCTTCCGGTATGCATTTTATGCACCGCTTGGAGAAAAAGAGGTTTATACCTATGACCAAAACCTTCCCAAAGAGGCACGCTATATTACAGATACACTTTCTTTTCAAAGAAATGAGCCGGTAAAATGGTATACATCACCCGAATTCAGGGTTTCTGTGAATATCAGGACCGATTACGACGGAAACATCAAACTGGCGTTCAACCAAATGAGCCAGAACCTCTTCATGCTGAACAATACCATTGCCATTGCTCCAAATACGCAGTGGAAACTGGCCGATTATCATATTCGTCCTTCGCGCAGCAACCAGTATTCTGCAGGAGTTTTCAGAACCATTCCCGGCACCAGCCTGGAAACATCTGTGGAATGCTTCTATAAAACCACCTCTGACTATACAGAATTTAAAGACGGTGCTGATTTCCTGAACAATCCACTGGTGGAAACAGAAGTGCTCCAGGGGGATCACAATGCATATGGTGTTGAATTGTTACTCAGGAAGAATCTTGGCAGGATCAACGGCTGGCTCGCATATACATACTCCCGGTCCTACGTACAGGTAAACGGTGATGCGCTTTGGGAGAAGATCAACAACGGCAAGACCTATCCCTCGAATTACGACATCCCGCATGTATTGAATGCTGTGGTGAATTATGAACTATCCAAGCGTATCACCCTGTCGGGTGTGGTCACCTACCAGCGCGGAAAACCTGTCACCTATCCCGTCTCAATCTACCATGTGGAAGAACTTCCGGTAATTGATTATTACGAAAGGAATAAATACCGCATCCCGGATTATTTCAGAACCGATCTTTCACTTACCATTGAAGGAAACCTGAAAAAAGATAAGTTCATTCACAGCTCATGGATGTTCAGTTTATACAATGCCACTGGCAGAAAGAATGCCTATTCTGTCTTTTTTCTCTCAGAACAGGGACACATAAAAAGTTATAAATACTCAGTGATCGGTGTGCCATTCTTCACAGCCACCTGGCTGTTCAAATTAGGAAATTATGCGTCTCAATAAATGCCCCCTTATATGGATCCTGCTGCTATTCTTCAGCTCCTGCATTGAAGAATATACGCCGGATATTGACGATGAAGATACTGGTTTATATGTAGTGCAGGGCAGGGTGACAGACCTGGACGGGTTTCAGACCATCTCAGTAACGCGATCGTCGGCAATCACCGATCCGGAAGTTATTCCTGTGGAAAGATGCAATGTAATGATCGTGAATGACCAGGAAGACGAATTCCCGGGCATTCCAACAGAACCCGGCAATTACCAGGTGTATATTGATCCTGCCTTCCTGAACGACGGCGCTGCCTTTATGTTAGAAGTTATCACCCCGGAAGGAGATGTATTGCGATCAGATTTTGATACCCTGAGACCCTGTTCCGATATCGATTCGGTGTACTATACTATCGAAGAATTCGTTACTGACGACCCGGAAGAGACTATACCGGGAATACAGTTTTACATCGACTTTGACGGAACAGACATTCCAACAAGGAAAATTAAGTTTGAGATCGAGGAAACCTGGAAATACCAGGTGGAATATCCGATCCGATGGACCTGGGATGGCAGAAGACTTACCACCTATGCCCCACCCGATTATTCAAAATATACCTGCTGGAAAACCACGAATACCGGTACCATTTATACCCTCACCACTGAGCATCTGAATGCAAATGTATTCAGGAAGTTTCCCCTCCATCATATTCTGAATAATTCCAATAAGCTTTTAATGGGCTACAGTATATTATTCAGGCAATTGGCGATCGCAGACCCGGTTTATGATTATTTTGAGAAGATCAAAGATAATGTCCTGGATAACGGAGGTTTATATGAAACACAACCGCAGCAGATTGACGGCAATATGTCGAATTTAACGAACCCGGACACCCGGGTGCTTGGATATTTTTATGCCGCTGGTGCAAGACAGCAACGCATATTTATCTCAGAGATAGAAGGACTTGAACTGAATCCGGCCGATTTTTGCGAACCGATCCCGCTTGATCTTGGATACGGTTTTCTCAGGAACCTGAGTGAACCTGTTTACCTGCTCCTTGAAGAAGGACAATACCTGCTGGATGAAATGTGTGTCGATTGCACAGCATGGGGAGGCGACACCGAACGACCTGATTTCTGGCCGGAATAACAGGAAATGTAATCATATATGAGAAAATACATTCTTACTTCTGTTGTACTGATACAATTGCTGACACCGGCGATCGCAGGAAATTCCTTTGACGATGAACGCATGCTGGTGACAACGGACAGGGGATTATATGTCACCGGAGATAAGATCTATTTCAGCTGCCTACTTCTTCCCGGAGGTGCTGAAGATAGCGTAGTAAGCACCATTGCTTATATTGAACTAATTACACCTGGTGGTGAAAAGATTCTTGGCCAAAAAAGGACCATCCAAAATGGGATATGCAAAGGAGCTGTCAACATTCCTGTTGAAATCGTTTCCGGAAACTACTACTTAAGGGCCTATACAAAAGTGATGAGAAATCGCCCCGCTGAGAGCTTTGGTTATTGCCTGGTTAAAATCGTTAACCCGGAACGTAGCGAAATTTTGGAAACTAACAACCACGATACTGACGATCTGCATGCACAAATTGAAACGCTCAAACTTTCCAATGCTTTTCAAATTGAAGTTGATGCTGATACCATTGCCCCCAGGAAAAAGGTGGAGGTGAAGCTCAGGAAAAAGGAAACCCTTGTTGGTCAATTATCTCAAACAGTGGTAAGCATTGTGCCTGCAATCAGCAGACCACAAAAAGTACTGGCAGTGGATGCTGCTCAAAATGGGAATACAACGCGGGGGCCCTTTTCCGCCGAATCCGATGGACTTACGATTTCGGGAATCATTACGGAGCAAGACCGACCCGTGCCATTGAATATCACCTTGCTGGGACCGAAACATAATAATTTTTACCCGGTAAAAACAGATTCCTCGGGAAGGTTTTCATTCGTTTTTTCGGAAAAATATGGTGAACAGGATCTGTTTGTCAGTTTTAATGCTGCTCATCCTGATGCCGAAATCCTCATCGACAATGATTTCTGCAGCAAGAAAATCTTGTTCCCCGCTCCTGCCTTCGATCTGAATCGAGAAGAAAGGAAATTTCTGCTCCAGGCCGCCCATCATCAAAAAATAAAAAGACATTTTGGAATGATCGCTGAACATGGGGCCACAGCAGGATCTGAACATGTTGCAAAGGAAGCTGCCGGAAAAACCGAAAAAGCACCTTCAGAGGATGCTGCAATAACAACTTCCGGATCAGCAGAAGAAAAGAAGCTGCAGGATCATTTCATGGATACCATTCCCTTTTACGGAAAACCCGGTCACATGATATACATAGCTGACTACATTCAAATGAGCCAGGTAAAAGATTATCTGACCGAATTGCAGGTGCCGGTGCGCATCAGGAAAAAGAGAGGCAAAGAGATGATCAGCATTTCAGGAGTACAGGCAGAAATGAATATTTTCCCACCACTGCTGATGGTTGATTTTGCACCCGTGTATGATCACAGCACAGTGCTGCATATGGATCCTGGGAATGTGTTCAGGATTGACATCCTGGATGCGCCATACGTGCGTGGAGAAATGACCTATGGAGGGATTCTGAATGTGATTTCAACCAATAATGATTTCGCAGGTATCAAATTGCCGGAGAAAGGACTTTTTGTAAATTACCAGTTGCTCACAGATAGCAATGGATTTCACAACAGGTCAGCACCAATCCTCCCACATATTCCAGATGTCCGTACCACCCTGTACTGGAATCCTTCATTTGATTTTGAACAGTCAGATACCGGTACATTTCGTTTCCTGAGCGGAGACATGCAAGGGGAGTACGTGATCCGTGTTACCGGCATTACTTCTGAAGGAGCGTCCCTGGTTTCAGAAAAACGCATCATTGTGAAGCAATAATCATATGCGATTTTTGAAACGTTATTAAAATTACCGGGCCCACGCGCAACCTCATGTACGCTGAAAGATCTACGTAAATCCTGAACAATCCTTACAAGGCACGCTGGCTGCAACCACATATCCCACAAAGATGGTATGTACTTTCCTGTCCGCCTGTTATAACTTATCCCATTATTCACCAGCATAATATGATTATGAAAACAATTTTGACGACCATCGTTTGCCTTACTGCAAGCTGCATCGCCTATTCCCAATTTTCAGCGGATATGATCAATGTGGTGCAGGGAAATGAACGTGCATACAAAGTATACTCCGATCTTGACAGCTACAGGTACGAATTTGAGGAGTCGGGAATGAAGGGCGTGGTCATTGTCCACCCCGGAGAAAACAAAACCTACGTACTGATACCCGACCAACAATACGTGCATATCACCAGCTGTGACGGGATGATGAGCCGGATGAATGATCCCTGGCAATCCTACCTGTGGCTGAAAAGCTATGGAAAAGAAAAGAATCTTGGCAGTGAAGATGTTAAAGGCTACCAATGCGACAAACTTGCACTCTATCAAAATGACAGTAAAGTCTTCTCGGCCAGTTTTTCTCCACAACTCAATTTTCCGCTCACCATGCAAAGTGAGATCGAGGAAAACACCTATATGCGACTCGAAAATATTGAACCGTGGGAAAACGATCCCTCCTATTTTCAGATCCCCGGGGACTATACTGAAGTCGACGAGCGGATGCGGCCCCTCATTCCCGAACCCCCTCCACCGGAAACGTGGACTGAAAAAGAAATTGTATTGCCATATACTGGTGCGCTCCACAGGGGAGAAAAACTGTGGATCCACATCAAAGAACCACACTATTACAAGTTAAAACTTCAGAACAACCTGCAGGAACCTGGAAAATTTTCCTACACACTTTTTGAGCACGGCACTCCCCTGTCCGTGAATGAACAGGGAAAGGAAAAATATCGTACCTATCGCCTGTTTAACTCCGAAAAGAAAAATCTGACCCTGAATCTTTCAGGTGACCAAAGCGTGCTTCTGAAAGGATATGAAGGTTCCCTGGAACTTGAATTAAATAAGGAATAAATCATCCCGATAAACGCATCCGCCATGAAACGCTCCAAAAAAAAGACATTAACGGTATACAACCAAATTGCCGGCATCTACATCTCTGCCATTTTCATCATCGCCATTCTGTTTGCTCCTTCACTGAGCGCACAGCCCTACGAACCGTTCACGCAAATTACCGACGACAACTTCGAGAAGATGGAGCTGGCTATGCACGGAGATTACCTGGTCTACTGGAGAACCAACATTGCCAAAGACAACGGAATCTTTCTCTATCATATCCCTACTGGTGCAACAACAACCATCACCTCAGGCACCGATGCACAGTTTGCAAACCTGGATATCTGGGGAGACCGCGTGGTCTGGCAACAATATGGAGAAAATGATTGGGATATATATAATTACCTGATATCCAGGCCTGACTTAGGAGCTTATCCCTTGATAGATTACGATGGATACCAGGGGCAACCGGCCATCTATGACGATTTGCTGGTGTATGTGGGTGATGGAGGAGTGAATTATCATTCCGATGTATATCTGTATGATATTTCTGCCGCTACGGTTAAAAAAGTAACTTCACAGGACCAGTTTGCCCAATCCGACCCCGATATCTATGGTAATTATATTGTATGGGCCGACGGAAGGAACGGCAACCAGGATATTTACATGTATGATATCTATAACCAGGAAGAGATCCCGATCACCGATGATGAAGCCGACCAGCGCAACCCTTGTATCTGGAAAAACAGGATTGTATGGGAAGACAGGCGTAATGTACACTGGGACCTGTATATGCATGTGATCAACTGGTTTCCGGATATTGAGCCCGTTGAGTACAATCAACCGGTATTCACAGGCAATGAGATCGGGTACCTGAATATGTTCGACCAGGTTAATCCACAGATCAGTGACCATTACATTATCTTCCAGGACAACAGGAATTACCAGTGGGATATCTTTCTTTATACTTTCATTAATCCTATCGTGGGCATCACCACACCGCTTGTGGAAGAACCCATGGCCCAAACTATGCCGGTAATTGAGGGCCACAGGGCATTCTGGCTGGATGGAAGGGAATATACAGGAAGCGGTTTTGAATTTAACAATATCTGGATGTGGGAAAAACCCCCGGGAGTGGATCTTACCCTGTATATTGAGGACGATCCGGATCCGGTGGAATCAGGTGCTGAACTGACACTCAGGACTGTAGTCAGCAACCTGGGAGATCAATCTGCATACGATCCGCTCTTTTCATTCAAACTACCGACAGGCGTTGAATTTATCTCAATGGACGGATTTGGCGTTGGAGGCTATTCCAGGGTTGGAGACAGTATTTACTGTTACCTGGACAGCATCCCGGCAGGAAAAAAAGACACGGTTACTATTGTCGCACGTCCGGTTATAGAAACAACCATGAAAAGCAAAGCCTGGATAAGTGCGCAGGAAACAGATATAGATGCATCCAATAATTTTTACCGCTGTGAAACCAAAGTTATCTGGAAGGTTCCAACCGAGATCGGCACCGGAGGAAATCCATCCATCGACACTGATCTGTCCGGCAGAGCGCACCTGGCCTTTCTTTCCTCCCCCTGGGGCGGAATGTTACACTACGGCACAGCTGTAAACGGATATAGTTCTTCGGTTGTGATCGACTCGAGCGAATACAACTGGTCTCCTGCCATTGCGATTGACAGAAGCAATCATGTACATATTGCATACAGCCAGGGAAGCGAGATGACCAATGAACATAAAAAGTTATACTATATAACGAATAAAACCGGTACCTGGAGCAGCCCGGAAATCATTGCAGAAGATGTGGGAAGCGGTGAATCAATTTGCATCCAGTTGGACAGCAGGGACAGTGTCCATGTCAGTTGTATGACCTCGTTGTGGGCCATGGGAGCATTGCAGTATTACACCAGGAACAATGGCTGGAGTAAAACATATACGCGGGAAAGCACCTACAATTCATCATCCTTTGCGCTGGATACATCTGATTTTGCACATTTTTCATTTTACGACCTGTCGGCTGGCGGACTGCGATATTCCACCAATGCGCCTGACGGTGTATTCGGACCTGAAGAAAGTCCTGATGATAACTGGCACGGCGGCCAAATGGAGAGCCTGGTTACAGATATTGCTATCGATAAAAATTCAGTACCACATCTCAGCTATGTGGGATCGGTTCAGGACTGGAGCAACGAAGACTACAAATACGCATATAAGTCTGCCGGGTGGCAGGATATTAAAATCGATGACGGTTATTTTGCCGGGGGATGGAATGCGATTGATACCGATCCCTTCAATGAACCACATATCTGCTATCTCAATACACTTTCTGACCGCCTGAAATATGCCTGGAAGGAAGAGAATACATGGCACCACAAAATAATCGATTATTTCAGTGGCGGAGATCCCGGAATCAGGATCCTGGATATTGCAATGGACCGCAATGGATACACCCACATTATATACAGTAAAAAATACCAGCTATTGTATGTAACCAATACTGAACCGGTCCCGGAACCGATCATTTCGGTGCAGCCGACCACGCTCGATTTCCATGACAGGGTTGTCGGAGATACAACCGATGCCAAAAAAGTAGTCATCCGGAACAATGGCGAAGGGGACCTGGTCATTAATGATGTGCGTATCGCCTGGAGGGATTCGGCAAGTTTCAGCATCAGCAACACAACCTGCAACGTCATTCCACCGGGGGATACCTGTTCAATCGATGTCAGATTCAACCCAACGATCATCGGCAATAAGCAGGCCCTGTTGTGGATTGAAAGCAACGACCCCCTGAACCCAATCAAAAGTGTAAGTTTGAAGGGGCAGGGAATGGAAGGTTACCTGAATAATTTGGGTTACAACTACTTTGGAGAAGTGGCACTCGGTGACTCCGTACGGAATGAATATATCCTGAAAAATGTTGGAAACATCAGCCTGGTCATCCAGGGAATGTATCTTCAGAATGGAGATGACAACGACTTCTATTATTCCGGGCTGCCCTCGATCCCCTTCAGTATAGACGACGGTGATTCGATCATCTATTACATCACTTTCAAACCTACTGCGGAAGGTGAAAGAACCATCGTTCAGCGGATCTATTCCACTTCTATGGATATTACTGCTGAATTGAGCGGTACAGGATTTATACCGACCTATGATGTACAGGGAGAGATCAGGCTGCCTGACAATTCACTGGTGGACCAGGGCTGGATCTGGATGATCAACCTGGAAGAAAACAGTCCATACCATACCTACCACTACAAACCATTGGAAGGAGCAACGAGCTTTACCTTCATAAAAGTCCCCGAAATAACGGTCACCTTTCATTTTGATCCGGATGAAACAGCCTTCCCAGGCTATATCAGGACCTATTATGGTGACGTACCTTTCCGGGAGTCCGCGACAGCTTTAGATATTGACCACGATATCAGCAACATACAGATCACCCTGCTGGAAGCCCCTGAATCCGGTGATGGCACTGGAAGTGTGTCCGGATCAATGCATGAGGAGAATGGTGGAAAGAAATCGGTCCGGATCAGTAACGCTACATACCAGGGTGAAGGTACACCGCTTGATTCGGTCCCGGTTTACCTGGTCAACATGACAGGAAACATTGTTCATGCTGATGTAACAGACGAACAGGGTGAATTTGACTTTACGCAAATCGCACAGGGGGAGTATTTGCTGAAGGCAGATTACCTGGGCTATCCCATGTCTGCTGACAATGATACCCTGAAGATCAGTAGCGAGAACGCGGTATACGAAATTGTTGCAGTGGTATCCGATGAAGAAATTGCAAGCAGTATCACAAAAGTAACCGGCATTAACGAAGCATCAATTCTGAGGCAGTTAAAGGTTTATCCGAATCCATTCAGTGAGTATCTTACGATACACACCGGAATAAATGGAGAGGAAACACTCAGTTACCAGCTGAAGGAGCTTTCCGGACGCACCTTGAGAAGTGGAGTTGTAGAATGCAGCAACGGCAGAGGACTGATCAGGCTGGACACTGAAGCACTGAATCCGGGATGTTACTTGCTGGGAATCAGTATAGCCGGACAGGAAGAATTCGTGATGGTGATCCGGCAATAGTCTGTCATCAGCTCCGATACTGATGACCGCTCAGCTATGCATATGGCAAGTAGAGATTCCTGGCTGTTGTTTTGTATACAGGACATACAATTGACTTACCTTCAGCTACCTGTTTATACTATCTGGTGGGATAAAGGCCCTGGAGGTCCACTTCTCCGGGCGATCCAGTATATGGGGTATACAACTGGCATTTAGCTGGTTCCACAGGCTCATATCTCGCCGCTCAATGACTTTCGGATCACATCGGCCTTGCAATGGACATGCAGTTTTTTATAAATGTTCTTGATATGGGTACGTACTGTTTCAATGGAAATATTGGACTGGCTGGCGATCATTTTGTAGCTCAGCCCGTCCACGAGTCCCAGGACGATTTCCCGCTCCTTTCCAGTCAGGACCGACTCCACCGGCTGCTGCTTTTTTTCATGAAAGAAATCCATCACCTTACGTGCAATTTGTGGTGACATAAACGACCCTCCTGCAGCAACGATGCGGATCGCTTCACTGATCCTGCTGAATGGCGTATTCTTGAGCAGGTATCCTGAAGCGCCTGCACATAATGACTGGAAAATTTTATGTGCATCGTGGTGAATGGTGAACATGATGATGCTGATTCCAGGATAACGTTCGTTCAGTATCTTCATGCCACTGATCCCCGACATCCCCGGCAGACCGATATCCATCAACAAAATTTCTGGCTTCCCTTTGGATTCCATCTGCTTTAACAGTTGTTCCACAGAATCAGCAGCTATCATACAAAACATATCCTCACGCGTATCAAGGTAGCTCTCAACTCCCTCCCTGATCACCTGGTCATCTTCAACTATTGCAACGCTAATCATAAGTGAAATTTAGAACTGTAATTCCGTATTTTCAATACCATTATCATGTGATATGTGGCACTCATAATGGTTTCATGGTTAATTCAATGGAGGTACCCTTGCCATCAGAATTGATCCTGAGCCGGCCCCCGATACGTTCCGCCCGCATTCGCATATTGCCCAGGCCATTCCCTTTCTTTCCGGATCCGGTATCAAAACCCTTCCCGTTATCTCTGATCAACATCCTGAAGCTGCTGCCCGAATTATCGAGTGATACGATCACTTCCGAGGCATCAGCATGCTTGATGATATTATTGACTGCTTCCTTGAAAACAGAAAAAATATTCTGGCGCGCTGCTATATTCATCTTCTTGTTTTTATCAAATCCCACAGCCTTAAAATCAACTGAAATCTCCTGTTCGACCAGCGTATTAAATGCATAATCCCTCATTCTGCTTACCAAATCCCCGGTACTGTCATTCCGTGCATCTATCGACCATACAATATCGCTCATCGTTGAAATCACCTCCCGGCCCAGATCCCCTATTTTATCGAGCGATACCCTGATGTCCGGTTGATCCACCCGCTGCCTGATCTGCTGTGTATGAATATTTATATGTGTAAGTGAAGCGCCAATATCGTCATGCAGATCACTGGCGATCCTTACACGCAGTTGCTCGATCTCCCTGATCCTGTGCAACCGGTAATAAAACCAAATGAAAAGGATCAGCAGAACCAGGACGGCAATGAACAGTCTGAACCACCAGGTCTGCCAATAGGGCGGCGAAATCACGATAGTCATTTCAGCCAGGTTATCACTCCACCTGCCATCGGCGTTGGTACCATTTACCCTGAAGGTATACCTGCCAGGACCCAGGTCCGTATAACTGGCAAAACGTCTGTTCCCCGCGTATACCCAATCACGGTCTACACCCTCCATGATATAGCGGTATTTATTCTTCTGTGGCTGACTGTAATCAAGGGATGCAAATTCGAACGACAGGAAGTTTTCCTGGTATTCCAGTTTCAAAGGCTCCTGCCCGGCATACCATCCCCGTTCCTCTTCAAATATTTTTACCTTATTGATTACAATTGGCGGATTGAAATGGTTCCCGGTAATACTGTCCGGGTAAAAGATATTGAATCCATTCACGCCTCCAAACATCAGCCTGCCGTCATGCAACCTGACCCCCGCCCCGGCATTGAATTCATTTCCCTGTAACCCGTCATGCATATCGTAATTCATGAAGGTGCCGGAATCCGGGTTGAACCTGCACAAACCTGAATTGGTGCTGATCCATAATGCACCCTCGTCATCTTCAAGGATCGCATTGATCACGCTGCCTGGCAACCCGTCAGAAGGGTAATAATTTGCAATAACGCCATTTCCCCCATCCGGATCCAGGCAGGAAAGCCCTTTCCGTGTGCCCAACCATGCATATCTTTTCCCGTTCCGGACTGTTTCGGTGAACGTGTGAACGATATTGTCACTGATCGAAGTGGTATCGCCGGGGATACTCGTGTATTCTTTCCATGTTTCTGCCTGAGGATCAAATTGTATGACCCCGGCTCCCCAGGTACATATCCATAAAGTGTTGCGGCTGTCTTTATAGATTCGCAACAAGTAGTTGGCCGGAAAAGACCCCAGGTCTGAAGGATCATTGACGAACCTGGTATACGCTTTGGCCCTGGTATCGAAATGAATCAGTCCCTGGTCATACGTGGCGATCCATAGCGAAGAAGGGGGTAGACTGACCATTCCGTTGATGTAATTTAATCCTCGCGTAGCCGGATTTCCCTGGTATTCAACTATGTTAACAAAATCCCGGGTTTCCTTGTCAATTCTAATGATCCCGTTTCCCCTGGTGCTGATCCAGATGCTCCCCGCCTGATCCTGCACAATAGCGCTTACATCGATTGTCTCCAACTGCGAAAGGACAGTGTTCAGCCATGGATCATTATCATCCGCCGCCTGATCCTGGAGTAAAAACAATCCATGCTCATCCGAACCTGTCCAAACCTGTTGATTCTTGTCTTCAAAAATGGCTGTCACCCGCTCGATGTTTTCTATTTTCCTGTGCACTGTGGACAGGTTACCGGTTGAGTTGAATCTTTTCAGCGCAGGATCGTACATACTTAACCCATCAGTACCCAGCCAGATCAGACCGGAGTGGTCGCGGAACATGCTGTGAATGCTATTTGAGCCGAGTGTGTTTTCATTGGAAAGGTCCATGGTAACTGCCCTGCTGGTCCCTTCTGAAAGATCAAGTACGGATATTCCTGCTGAAACCGTTCCCACCCAGATGCGACCGGCATGATCCTCCGCCAGGCAGCTCACCTGGTTGCTGATCAGGTTGAAATTTGGCGAAGTCATGGAAAAATGTTCCGGTGTCCCGTTCAGATCAGAAATTTTAAAGATTCCATGACCCAGTGTGCCACACCAGATATTGCTATGCCGGTCTTCACAGAAAGAGGTGATTTTAAGGTCGCTGCTGTTAAGATCTTCACCGAAACTGAACTGTTGAAAGGACCAACTGCCATCCGGTTCCCGGGTTGCAACCCACATTCCCGCCCAGGTACCAATCCATAGCCGCTGCGCTGCGTCCAGCCACAACTTCCGAACCTGGTCACCGGGAAGATCCCGAGAACTGTCAACCGCACTGCTGAAGACAGAAAATGCATCTCTCACAGGATCATACAAATTCAGTCCGCCACCCCACGTTCCCACCCACAATTTTCCTTCGCTTGTCTCAACAATTGAAACAGGTCTTTCACCCCTGATGGTTCCTTCCGTGTTCGCATCAGGAAAATACCTTGTAATCTCTCGCCTTCCGGGGCTGATCCGGTTGAGCCCGCTCCAGGTGGCCACCCACAGATTGTGCTCACTATCCTCAAAAATATCCCAGATCCAACTATGGGAGAGTGAATTGCTGTTACCGGGGTCCGACAGGTATTGAATAAATGTATACCCATCATAACGATTCAGTCCGTCCTGGGTCCCAAACCACAAATACCCTGCTGCATCCTGGCAAATCGCATTTACGGTTACCTGAGATAAACCCTGCTCCGGGCCGATGCTTTTGAACTGGAAAGACTGTGCTGGTGAAAGGCAGGCACACCAAAACACAAACATGAAAAATTCTGAAATCAGGAAGGTAGTCCGGACATGCATATAAAAAAACCGGTAAACATAAGTAGAGGTACCACGACTTGACAATGCCTGCATGCAACTGTACATACCGCACCACAGCGGGCCATATCGCATTCCCTCCACCATAGATCCATTGTGCGTTTTTCAAAGATATAAGTTACACGATTCATCGATCAATTCCAAAACCACATGTACAGATCTATTTGATTCATTATCAATTCATAACCTTTCGCCATGCTTTACGTAAGGAATAACTGGCACCCCGGTTGTTTTGATTTATAATGATATAAGCTAAAAATCCAGATCATGAAACAAATCAACACCAGGAACGTCCTTGCAGCTGTTCTGTTGATGATGATATTTAGCTTTGTCTTCCCTTCCTGTGCAACTACAAGGCAGAGCAAGAATGACAGAATCCGACAGGGACTGATGATGCAGGACAAGTCCGAATACCGCAGGAACAAAAGCAAATACAAAGGTTCTGCTTCGTATAAGCGGCAGGTGAAAAGGAACAAGAAATTAAGAAGGCGCGCTGTAAGGAGATAATGCTGACAATTTCAAAAAGATCATCAATAACTGATCACCCGAATGACCAGGAAACCATTATCATATGCCTCAGTGGGCGACCAGCCACTGCTTTTGCAATAATTCTTAGAAAATCCTGTGATGCAGGCTGACCTGCAACTGACCTTTTGTCCAGTTATCGGTCGCCTGGAGCATCCAACCAGCCTGTACCTTGAGGTTATCCAACACACTGTATCCAACACCAAGATAGGTCCTGTTGCGGTCGAATATCTCCACCTGCCTGTCTTCGCCGATTGATCGCTGACCATTAATGAACAACTCATTGTACAACGCAAGGTATACCACTCCCGGCTGAACGGACGACTTGTTCAAAGGAACATTCATGAACAGGGTATACCGGTAGCGAGTCCGTAAATCCTGGTCCTCCACAAACCGCTGCTCATATCGGAAACGGTGGTTCAGGTAGATACGCGGTAAAGGATTGTGGGGCAGCAATGCTTCCTGGTAGATTCTGTGTTCCGAAGAAGTGGTCTTTTCCTCTCCCATCACCCCGGTGGTTATATTTCCGTAACCGAGGGTAAACCGAACGTCACTGCCCGCGGGTTGGTAATTCAATCCACCACGCAGGAGCAATTGCTCCAGGTCACCTCCCAGGTTCCAGTTCCTGTATTGAATATCTCCCTGGAACCCAATATTACTTTCGGAGAATTTTGCATTAAAAAAATACATATACCATGCACCTGTCTGATCCTCATTGACCTGCGCCGACACCTGCAACGATCCCAAAAAAACAGCTGTGATCATCAAAATCTTCTTCATAATATATATTTTAACGTGAGGATGCAATCCACATCCGCCATGTCGTTTCCAGAACGATCGTATAACAACAAATGATTAAAAAATGTTTGTATTACTATAGTTTATTTGTGTTTTACTTGTAGGAATATATACGAAGCCCCTGTTCTGAAAGAAAATGAGCGGGATGGTTCAGCACTCCAATGCCGAAAATGCAAGCTGACTAATAAAATTACACAGCTGCTGGTCGATCTCCTCCAGGTCGGAAATATCCGCCATGGAGGGAAGGTGATTGGCGTAAAACCGCAGGCTGGATGACATTTCAAGAATGGTACTGGCAAGAGAGTTGGCAAATGAGTAATTGGGATTGATTTCACCGATGATCGCGGAAATTTCGGATTTCAGTGATTTAAGCGTAAGAAACATCCCTTTCCGGTTCTCCTGGTCGACCTGCTTGGTATGATAGGCCTTTTCTGATTCCTCAATGACCAGGGCATACAGCTTTTCCTCGTCTATGTAGTCCACCAGTGGATTGCGCCTGTTGCTCTCTATGACGGTCCGGATAGCGATCTTAAGCTTCTCTTTACTGTCCCGTATGTTGTGACAATTAAAAATGATGGAATATTTTACCCATTCCCAGTACCAACTGAGCAAGTACAATAATAGCTTATGCTTGTTTTCAAAGTAGCGGTAGATGGTGATCTCACTGGCCCCCATCCGCTGGGCGAGTTTTTTAAAGGTGAATTTCTCAAACCCCAGGTCTTGCATCAAAGGAATGGCATTGCGCAGAATATCCCTGCCTGTTGCAGTAGACTGCGGATCCCTGATATACAGGGATTCGTTAGGCGAGATCTGGATGGAGAATGACATAAGTACAACAAAAATAATAAAAATAATCGCATGATTTGAACCTTTTTTAGCACGCTATGTTAGTAATACTATAATTATCAATTGTAATAATATTTATAAACTGTAATACTATGAAAAAACTGGGAATTATTTTATTAGCGGCATTTGGACTTACAATGAATGCCAATGCAGAATCACCCGGCGCTGAAATGGTCTCCATGGAAGCAATGATCACTGCGGACGAAGTTAAAAAAGCACAAAAGATGTGGGGCGAAGGAATTGTCAAAATAGGAAACACTTTTTCAGATGGGGGAGATTATGTAAAAGCAGCGGAAAAACACATTAACAAGCTGTATGCATACGATATGACCGATGTCCTCTTTAAGCCCACCAAAGCAGCGGAAAAGCAATTCAGGATGGACTACGACGGGGCATTGTCGTATTTTGTAGGAAAAAACAAAAAATACAAAGAAGATGGTGGTTTTGCCATCAATCCATGGACCAACGTCCGGTTTGAAAACAAGGAAACGTTCATTTATGGCAATACTGCCATGGCCATGGGCAACTATTACTTCACCACCCCGGGGGGCGATGAAGTGAAAGTAGAATACAGTTTTGGTTATGTCAAAGACACCAAGGGCGACCTGAGGATCGTATTACATCATTCTTCCCTGCCCTATCAGAATTAATCGGATTTCCTTATATAAATGGTTGAAGGCCGTAGCAGATCATAACACTGCACGGCCTTTTTTTTGGTAAATCACTATTACATGCACTATTATTTTCCGACGGCCAGGAATAATAACAGCATCGCCAAAACACACGCTGCAAATACTTCAATGTTCGCCTGCTGCAAGGAACAGCGCTGCAATCCTACCGACCACATCCCCGTACCTTGTGTTGGAAGAGTTGGAAAGTACGGCAATCACCATTTCTTCGGCCGGATAAACGACAAAATCTGTGATCCCACCGATTGATCCACCACCATGGCTGATGAATCTTCTCCCGTTCTCTTCCCATGTGAACCACCCCAGTCCATAATCAGTAGTATCGCCGTTCAACAGCACCTGCGGAGTGGTCAGCACAGCAAGCGTGGGCTCAGATAAATACCCCGGGACCATGTGGGCTTCACCAAACTTTAACAGGTCAAGGGTGGTGGATAAAAAGCCACCTCCAGCCCACTTGTAACTGTTGTCCACATAAGGGGCATTTTCAAATTGCATCGAATCTTTCATTTCGTAAAATGATGCACGATGCACAATGATGCTGTCGTTCATGTCGGCTGTCGTTGAGCTCATTCCTATCTCATCGAATACCTCGCGTTGCATGAATGCCAGGAAGTCCTCACCGCTTGCTCCCTCTACTGCAGCACTTAACAGATTAAATCCATAGCTTGAATAGAAAAACCTGGTACCCGGTTCAAACAGCAACGTATCGTCCTTGAATATAGCGATCCCCTCCGCTACTGTGCTGAAATAGTTGGCCAGCATGAACTCCCGGTTCCGGTAGTGCCTGATCCCGGCAAGATGGCCTCCGACTTGTCGCAGGGTGACAGGATAACGTTTTTCAGGAAAATAGGGTACATAGGTTTGTATGGGGGCATCCAGGTCGATCTGGTTCATATCCATCAGCCTGCCTACAGCAGCAGCTGCAATAGGCTTGGATACACTCCCGATCCTGAACCGTGTTTTTCCGGGAATCACTTCTAACTGGTGCTCAAGATCGGCATACCCGAATCCCTCCGACCAGACCACCTCCCCATGTAATGATACCGCTATGTCCATGCCCGGGGCACGTCCCGTGGCAAATAATGAATCCATTAACCGCCTGGATTCCTCAATGGCAGCTGCATAAAGTCCGTCAACATCAGATTGTGTTCTGTCCTGGCAACCTGCGACCAGGAAAACAAGCAGGATAAATCCTGGAAAAATAATTTTCATTCCAATAAGCTTTGATAATAGAAGACAAGGTAAACCAATCTATCGTTCGATCCAAGGCCAACCCTGAACATTTAAAAGGTCCAGGTGCATGAATAATCGTAAGCAGCTTCACCCCATCACGCATTTCAATATCATAGCTACGCTTTTCATAATCCCGCTCTACAAAATTGTCATGCTGCGCGACCAGGACTGTATCCAGAAGGAGCAACAGCACAAAGCTGTTGAATAATTTCCATAACATCCTACAAAAAATTAAAAACACATCGTTATATCATCCCTTTGGCTGGAACGCATCATCACCCGTTCATGCCCTATTTACGGTACATTATGGGACAATCTTCACTTCCCGGTGGTCGATCATGTCGTTGAGCTGTTCCAGCAGCGACTGCTCCTGTGCATCGATATGTCCGTCCTCGGTTGCAATATGAATGATCAGGTCCATTTCTTTTCTTGTGATCCTGTGGTCCTCGATCGCTTTTTCGATCATCTCCTTAAGCCTTCCGGCACTTTCACTGTAAGCCATTCTGTTCTTAATTAAATTTTTACAACGTTAAAAATAAACAGTTATTCCGGTTTTTCCTATTCAGCGGTGAATGATGCGACAAGCTCTGAACGGCAACTACAAAATCCATTTAATAATTAATAAAGGCAGAGAACGACAACAATAAGACTCCTGAAAATATATAACGACCAGGAATTGTCGTCCCTGTAAAAAGGGTATTTGAAAGGCATTTCTGTAAATTTTGCTTTCTTTACTTCCTGAAATTAAAACCATGCATATGTTCCGGACAATGATGATCACATGCGCTGCTCGTCTCCAGGTCATAATCGCTGCCCGCCTCAAGGGCACCTCCCTTTTCCTGCTGACCGCACTTTTGTTCTGTTCCTGCTCTGAGAGCCAGCCGCTGCAAACCAGTAACTGGCCCCAGTGGATGGGCCCTCAACGCAATGGGGTCTGGCAGACGGACCTTCAGAAATCTTCCCTTGACAGCAGCGATCTGCGCAAAACCTGGGAAGCTGAAGTGGGTACCGGCTATTCTGGTCCCACGGTGTCTGATGACCGGATATACCTGATGGATTTAGTGGGCGAAGATGAAAAATCAGAACGGATTCTTTGTTTCGACGCTTCCACGGGAAAACTGAACTGGTCTCATGCATATGAAACCAACTATATCGTCGGCTATCCAACCGGACCCAGGGCCTCCGTACTTATTGAAGACAACCGTGCATATTCCTTTGGTACCATGGGTGACCTCTATTGTTTCAATGCTGCAACCGGGGAGGTACATTGGCATGTCGATGGGAAACAAAAATTCGACATCAGTTTTCCCATCTGGGGACTCGCAGCCTCTCCACTGGTAGAGGAAGACCTGCTGATCGTGCAGATGGGCGGCACACCGGATGCATGCATCGTGGCATTCAATAAATTTACCGGGGAAACTGTATGGACCGCGCTCTCAGATCATGCTTCCTATTCAGCACCTATCGTGATTGAACAGGCAGGAAAAAGGGTGCTGGTCTGCTGGACCGGCGACAACCTGGCAGGACTGGACCCGATAACCGGGGATGTCTACTGGAAGGTCCGCTACCAGCGAAGAAAATCTGTGATCAACATCTCCATGCCGGTGATTCAATGGCCCTACATTTTCCTCAGTAGTTTCTACGATGGCTCCATGCTGATTCAACTAGATGAAAAACGAACGCGAGCTTCCCTGGTATGGGAACGTGCCGGTGAAAGTGAACGCGATACCGATGCATTGCACTCGATTATTTCAACACCCATTATACAGGGTGAATATGTATACGGAGTGGACAGTTACGGGGAGTTCCGCTGCCTGGAACTCATGACCGGCGACCGGGTATGGACCGACAGTACCCTGGTGCCTTACGGGCGTTGGGCCAATGCACATTTCGTGGAACAGGACGACAAAATCTGGGCCTTTAATGAGTTGGGGGAACTGGTACTGGGGACAGTCTCTCCTGAAGGATTCACCGACCTGGGCAGGGTGCATCTGGTGCAACCAGTGCGTGTCTCACCCAATCCGCGCGGCGGAGTGAATTGGGCCTTCCCGGCTTTTGCCGGAAGAAAAATCTACGCCCGCAGCGATGCGAAACTGGTATGCTGGGAGCTGTTGGAGTAACGGTCTGCTGGAAAATAAAGATTCAATTGGCCATCACAGGGTGCCTTCCCGGCTTTATTTTTCGCGCAATCACAGTCCGCTCAAATCTTAACCTGTCGCCCTGGTATATAAGAGTCACCTCTTTGCAATTACTCGGGTAATCAAGCCTGAAGTCTCTGTTGTTTTTCCGCAACAAAGAAGTGTTCACTTTTCCGCTCCCTCTGACAGTCTCCTGGAACATACCACTGCATTCCACTGCGCCATCAGGGGCATAACGGGTGACTACCAGGAACACATCCCTGAACCTCAGCGAGTACCATGATCCGGCCCCTTCCCCACTCAGCCATAGTGCATCTCCAGGAATATCCGGGTGACGCACAGGGGCGGGCAGGGTAGTGCCCAATTCCTCCCGGCTGAGGGGGCGTACGGGCGAAAACGGAACACCTTTGCGCATCACAGGAACAACTTTTCTGTGCTGTAGTGCATGTACATTGCTCAGGGGTGTCGGAGTGAAAGGCATGAAAAACTTCAGCCGAAAAAGATCGCTCCAAGCCGGTTTCCCTGCCATGATGGCGGTATGTACAAAGCGGGAGCAATTGCTTCCACCCGGAACGAACGGGCCATAGGGGATGGGGCCCGTCTCCTGCATCGCAAGTACCTTGTCCCGGGCCCGGGCAAAATCAATGCGTACATAGGAAGCGTGCAGCGGACCTTCGCCATGACAAGCGGCATTGTGCTGCAACTCAGTAAGAATTTCATCCAGGTTTTCAATGCTCCTTCCATCTGCCGAAATCCTTGGTTCTGTGTGCATCATTAAATCATGATCCGTGATTGCGCCCCGCACCCTGCCATGCTGAAAAGGTGCGTGGTACCTGCCAAAATCAAAATAGTGACACTTCAATTCTTCCCTGTCAATCAACACCAGTGCGGCATGCCCGGCCCTGTAATAATTATTCCGGCTGATCCCCAGCCACCGGGTCACAGGATCGTACCAGGAACCCGGCTCCTTGCAGTAGGTTGCAGGCCAGGCCAATGCAATGGCAAATCCGGTTGCTGAATTACGCTTGCTCATATCTCAATTTCGTGTTCAGTTTCCGCCATTAAATCGAAATAGTGCATCAATATTTTATCCTGCCCGGGTGTCACCTGCGTGATGCTGACTGTGCGCAATCCCCCCTCCCGCTGCATGATCACATTCACTGAAAGATCATTGATATGGGTGGCCCGGTGGAATTTCAGGATTTCACCCGGCAACACCTCTGCCAGGTGTTCGGCAAAAAATTTGTGGAACCATTCCCTCCGGAGGTTCCTGTGATCCTCATCATATAAGGTGACAGATGACCATATATACGGACTATTCGGATCAAGTTTCCGATAATGTTTCCCTGCACCATCCCATATGCACTGGCTCATGCCAGCTATTGTACCATGCTGATGATCGATGGAAATGATGGTAAAAGGTTCAACATTCACAAGGTCCCGGCTGAGAAAATACGACTGCACATCACCCGGTTCAGCAGCCAGTTCCATCAGAATCCTGCCCCGGCTCAGGGTATGGTGCTCCTCTTTCTGGTGTGGTTCAAAAGCGCCGTTAAGCAGGCAGCTGATTCTTCCTTTTTCACTAACCGCGATCCAGGATCCTCCCGATTCCCGGTCCTGCGGGAACCACAAAGAAGAACCATTTTCACCGTGCCTGGCTGGCGGTGTAGTCTGCCGCATCACGCGCTCATCCCGGTTGGATGTCAGGATGAAACCATTCCCCTTTAAAGGCGGTATATAGGTTACTGTGCACATGAGTCGTTGCGGTGACGGATGGTTGAATAGGCTACCCCGAAATCATCACTGACCAGGTGCAACAGCTTCAGATCGATTAACCCGGCTTTAATGATTGCCTGGTGATGGATGCTGTGCTCGATGCAGTAGGCAAGCTCTCGTCCGACAGAGCTTGATATCCTTTTGTCTTCGGCCCCCGCTACGCTGTAATCGGCATCAAAACGCACCGGCTGATGCACATCCAGGGTGCTGATCCCAGACAGGAGTCTGCCAATAATGGCATTGGCAAATTCAGGATCTGTTTCAATGCGCAAATCCCGTTCCCGCTTGTCATAACTGATGGTCCCGGTGAATGAACCGGAAACCAGCAACAGGTAAAACTCCAGGATGTGGCGGATATGCTGACCGACGGTTGCCCCGGAAAGGATCTCCGATGCCAGGTTGTACTTCTCCTTACCGATTGACTGAACCAGGTCTTTCAGTTGTAACAGGTTCTCTTTCGCTGTTGTTGTCATTTTCTTACTGTGAATTAAGGGTGTTGGAAAATATAATTTTCCTGAATGGTCGTAAGAAAATGGAATCCTTACAGCTGGAGTGAAAATTTTTTACACCTGTTGCAAAGGACAATTCACCGAACCATAGGAGCAATAGACACAGCAATCTCCTTCCTGCGGCTTCAGCAGGGTTCGGCAATTGTCGCATTCATAGAAAAACTGGCAGGAGTCCTCAGGCATGGTTTCTGTTTTCTGATGTCCGCAATGCGGACAAGTGATTACTGATCGTCGGACGATTTCCATAACTTGTTTTTTATAATTTCAACACCCATTGACATTCCTCGTTAATGGCATAAGAAATCAAATGAAAAAGGTAATCCGGATAGTTCTCAGTAAACCTCTTCATTGAAATTGAATTGATGTTTCGACAATTCATTTTTACTTCATAAGCCAACCCTTCATTAAAAGATGTGGTGGCAACAAAATCTATTTCCCTTTTGTCGGTGGTCCTCCAAAATTTGATATTGTCTTTGTCATAGAGACTTGTCAGACGTTTATATACATAATTTTCCAGCAATTGACCCTGATCCTCCCGGTTTTGAAAATCGTAAAAACGGTTAAGGGCACTATTCCTCATACCAGTATCTTTGAAATATACTTTTGGCATTTTCGTTAGTTCCTTTCTGAGGCTGGAATAAAAGGGTTTAACCAACACTATATGAAATGAATTCTGAAGTACATACAGGTAATTGTCAATGGTTTTGTTATCCACTCCTACCGTATTTGCCAGTTCGTTTCGATTAACCAGATTCCCGGTTTGACC
>CAYOSB010000029.1:0-24981 GCA_964406495.1 uncultured Bacteroidaceae bacterium
GCTGAAATTAAAATGCTCAATGATGAAGGTTTCTTCTGAATTAAAATTCATGTGCCCCGATATCCACTCCTGCTCCCGATGGCCGCGCGGTACCTTCAAAATCTTCCGAAGGAGCAAAGCTGACTGTGCCTGCATCAATGGCAGGACTCGATGCGTCAAGCCGTAATTCATCATCTGCAAAAACCGGATCAGCTGTGACATCATTGGCACCAAGGCCCAGGTTGCTTGTGTAATACGAGGTATGCCCATCGAACAGGTTATAGTCCGATTCGAGCAACCCTGCCTGTGAATACACCCCGTACTGATTCGTACTTGTCGTTGCAGGCATGACCATGATATTATTCAATATCCGCACCGGGGAAGTGGTTCCATTATTCAGAATTTTGATGTTTGCATGGTTTCCATAGGTTCCGGTCTTAACAATCGTATTATTGCTAACGACCAGTTCAGGAGAGGCATCTGTCGTACTGACATATATGCCATCAAACCGGTTGATCCTGATGCGATTGTTATAAATACTCCCCCCACTTTCTCTCATCCGGATTCCACGGCTCAGATCAGGGTGGCCGGTAATATTGTTATTGTACACCTGGGCATTATCGACAAAACTGACAATGATACCATCTGAATTTCCACCATTTGAACCGGTAAGCGAACCCAGCGTGTTGTTCCTGATCACAACAGAATTGACATTATTTGAGTTGGGTGACCTCGCCTCAATCCCAAATGCGTAGGTATTGATCAGGTTATCTTCAATTACAGCTGAATCTCCCGTTACCAGGATGCCAGTAAATGAAATGGTCCGGGCATCTGCACTTCCAACAATATTGTTCCGTATGATATTACCGGTACCCCTTATGGACATCCCCGAATTGACACTGCCTCCTTTGGAATTTAAAAGATTGTTTTCAACGATCATTCCGTCACCACTCAAATTAATACCTATCGAGGCTCCTGACTCGAAACTGTTGTTCCTGATCACCGTATTGTGATTTCCTCCATAACAATCTACTGCTTGCCCCCCTGTAATTCTTGCATTCTCAAGGAGAAAGCCAGGGATATTCGGACGTAAATAGATGGCCTGGTAACTGGGCTTAATGAAATGAATATCCCGTATGGTGAAGCCAGCACGCTTCACATCAAACCCCTGGGTAGAGATAAGTTCTACATGCGTATTCGATGAATCTGCACCCGTGAGCGTGATGTTTTCATCGTTCACAATCACACTGCCTATTTCAGTATATTCTCCTGGCTCCACAAGGATATTTCCACCTTCTCCAGCTGCCCTGATCGCGGACCTTATAAATCCGGTTATGGCATCCTGGTTATCAATATTTGTATCATCAACAACAATTGAAGAAGCTTTATCGAGCAGGTTCAGCCTTAATGTATACTCACCCGTGGCACGTTCAGGAATATTGGCAGCAAGATTCCCGTTTACCCTGATGATGTATTCACCGGATGAAGGGATTTCAGCTGTAAACTGATGATATTTCCCGTCCACCTGGCGGTCTGTGGTACTGTACCAGTCATCCCGAATCAAGTCACCTGTAGCAAAATGCTCACCGGCCTTGTATACTGAGAATTTCTGGCGAAGCGCATTGTCACCTCTTATATAGGACAAACCAAGCACCTGGGCTGAATCTGCGGTAAATGTATAATAATCGATTTCCCCGTTCTGACTGATCTCCCCTGTAAACTCATGCCAGGGTATATCACTCTGTACTTCCACAGGATCCTCATTTTCCACAATGTTGAAGTCATAACGGCCGTTTGCACCGCCGGAAGGATTAAATTCAATATAAACCAGTGAATCAAGATACATTCCACTTATTTCACTATATGAAACAGAGCCTGTGAAAACGTTGCTTCTTGTATTGGTCACATAATCCCCGTTTTTATCATATACATATGCATACAGGTAACCTCCCCTGACCATATTGGTATAGACCATTGATGATGATGTGGGTTTGTCAAGTTTATAGCTGTAGCGCTTAAAGTTATAGGGCGTGTTGATACTATCGTTATATATACTGTCAAAGTCTATTTCAGTCACTTCAGGCCGGAATAAGTAAAGACTGAACTTGCCGTTATAGGCTTCGTTTCCTGCCATTCTGCCTGCCTGGACTTTAAAAATATACTCCCCATCTTCAGGAAGACGATAGCGGTCATTGTAAGGATTTCCACTGGCATCCCCATGGAAATTCACCAGGTCATCACCCCTGAGCTGTTCCCGGTTATAAAACGGTTCTTCTCCAGGTCCATAGAGGTTGTAATAGCCAGACAATGAATCTTTTGTATGAAGGGCATAATTGATCACATCATCCTTTTTGCCCTCAAACCTGAAGAAATACGGCTTTCCGTAAACGCCGATACTGTCAGATAATACTGAGATCTCTTCATCTTCAGGATAGCTGATCGGTTCACTTATGGAAGCCAGGCCGATATTATGCAGTTTTTCCGCGTTTCTTGAAGATACAATTTCAAATGTATACATCCCATCAGCTACAATTTTATGATAACCGGGAGCATTTATATACCTGTCATTCCGCTCAAGAACAGTATTGCCGTTCGGATCTTTTACCCGCACCCTGTAATAAAATGATCCTTCTGAACGGACATACGGGTAGATGAGCTGGTCTTTCTGTGCTTCAAACAAAAACTTTTTTACCTGCCCGTTGAAAAAGGTAGTTACCTGGAAATTACTGTCCAGGGAAACCACAGGAATAATCTCGAGCGAAAGCCGGTATGCCCCGGGGGTATTTTCAGTCCCCCTGATTTCCACTGTATAGGTATCATTTTCCGCTGCGATAAAAGAAAAATTAAAACCACTATTACCAAAACCACTCGTCTGAATATGGTTCCCCGCTCCGTCGTACAATGATATTGCTCCTGATATATTGGAATTCGGTGCACGGCCAACGCCGAGATTGTAAGCCATACCTTCAACAATATTGAACGTATAGGTATCCACATCATCAACCGTCTCGAGGGCAGCATCAAACAACGTATCCGCCTCGATTAAATCGCCATCGCCGCCCGAATAAATCATATCCAGCGGGATGATTATGACTTCCTCTTTGCCTGCCGGACCATTAATTTTGACTTTCCCCTGGTAGACACCATTCCCCCCGGATGCGAACAGCCACATATCCTGGTCGGGCGGAACGGGCAAGGGGCTTCCACCACCCAACGTACTTGGCCTGTTCCTGGGACCGTTCGGACCTGCCAGTTCACCTTCAATATAACAGGAACCTCCCGGGGGAATCTCAAGCGTTGGCAATCCACTCTCATCGTTAATCTTGCACTCCGGGATCGGGTAATAAGGTTCGGGCGCTATGTCATGGTTCCACCAGGAGAAATGGCTCACCTCGGCGCGCAGGGCCAATCCGGTGGGTGAATTTTCACTTTCAACGACAACACCTGTCCCCTCTTCTACCCAGCGGCCTGTTTGCTCATCCAGTGACCAAAGGGGGGATTGATCACCCGGTATTACAGGAGAACCGTCCAGGTGCGTGGTTATAAATACAGGAATCTCGATGGTTGCAAATTTCCCTTCATTCAATTGCAATTTCTCCCCGTCCTGTTCAAAAATATACTCAGCAACTCCATAAGTCATCAGCACAGGCGCTTCACCTTCCGGAGTAATTCCGGCAAACTCACCGGGGAAAGCTTTCAATTGATCCCGGTCACTTACATCAACTGGGGTCAGGTAAAGATCGATATCTCCTGTGACGATAGTCCCATTTTGATCCACAAGTCCGTCAACAGGAATAGAAACTTTTACACCACGGGAACTGGCATAATCGAATCCAAACTCAGCTTCAGTGATGGTGGCAGGATTTTCCCTGGCTGTCAAAGTGAAATAGTGATCCCCAAATTCACTTCCGTTCTTGAGATGCACATATTGAACCTGCGAGGTATATCCTTCTTTGGTAACCCTGATGGCAACATCCGTTTCCACACCGACGTGTAATTCAGCTTCTCCCTGTGCATCTGTTGTAAAATCTTCATCCATCCCGCTCACAGTGAGCGTTGCTCCTTCAATTGGCTGCCCATACGGATCGTTTACAAAAGCAGAAATCAGGGCTGTATCTGAGGGCGGAGCAGCTGCGGAAATTTCGATCGTCTGCATCAACGTATCTTTTGCACCATAGTTTCCTGTTGCAGTCAGATAAACATCATACGTCCCCGGCGCTGTGTAGATATGTGCCGTTTTTTCCTGTCCGCTATTACCACCGTCACCGAAATTCCATGTATATTTCAACGCTTCTTCAGCGGCTCCCACTGAGCCACTGCCGTCGAAGAAAAGGGTTTCTCCGACGGTCCGGGTTCCGCTGACAGAGAAAAGCACGGTCGGTTTTTCAGCCGCAGTTAACGTAAGTTCATAATTCTCCTGGGTACTCACCAGGTAAACGGTATCCTGGTAGTTGACGAACTCGGATTTTTCGGCAACCACAAGAAAAGGGGCTCCTTCATTGGCGACAGCCTTCTTCGCAGCACCATCTCCTGCATTCGAGTGGTCCAACGTGAAATGATAATGCCCCGGGCGGGAAATGATGAAATTGCTGTTGAGCAGTTCATCTGCACCCGGTGCATTGACAGTTAAAATATAAGATCCCGGGGAGAAATGGTCATTTTCAGAATATACCTTCCCCGACACATCATAAATGCTGATCTGGCTCTCACTTTCATTCAATGCATACAAACCTGAACTGATGATCACCTCATTCCCGGTCACAGGATTGGGTGAAACAGTCAGGTCCTGCGGGTTTGTAAAATAATCCTCCACCGCGGTAATTTCCAGTTCCGTTTGAAAACTGAATATGCCCGCTTCATCAGTAAACCCGGCGGCAATTGTATCTTCCGCCTGTACAACATATACTTTTGCCCGGACCACCGGTGCATCATCTAAACTACTGTTAAAATTGAGGTTGATATTGGAATTTGTGGTCTGCGCCTGGACATCCAGGACAGATAAAATACATATTTGAAAAAAAAGGAGTAGTAATTGTTTTTTCATAATCATTCTTTTTTTAATGGGGATAGGCTGTACAGAGTGTATTGTTACCAAAACAGATGAGAAACATTAAATAACGGTGCAATTCCCTTCATCCCCTCCTGGAATTATACCACTAGTGGTTCTCTATGACCAAGATAAAAAAATCTATTGAGGATTTATGGATCTTTTTTTCTTTTTTTATGAATGTAGGTTTTCTTTAGATATACATCTGGATCTACACCAAAAACCGGATAAGGCATTCTCAGTTTTCGCCGGGTACTTATATTTCACATAATAAAATATAAGTTAAAATTCAGAATGTTTTTATCTAATACAAGGGTGTCTGGAAAACTTGAAAACAGCAAGAACTAAACTGCCTGTGAATTAAAACACTGGCTGTTTCTATGGGGCAATAACATCTTTAAAAAGCCCTGATGGCACGCACATAGGAGGGTGTGTCCTTTTCATATGCAGCCTGAACTCCATTCAGAAAGTTCTGGCCCCATGCGGTTGTACTGTACTCTTCCGTGGAACTCCAGTAATATTCATTGACAAATGCAGAACCACCATGCCTGAGAGCAGTCGCATTAATTGCAGCTCTGTTACAATGCAGATCGCCATGCTTGCTATATTGAATGTGTCATTGATAAGCGAACTGATGGATTCAAAACAGAGCACCGGTATTTCAGCCCTGAACTATTCATTCCTCTCCTTGAACTCCCCGGCTGTTTTCGTGAAGATAAAGATGGCTATGATGCCCAGGATGGTATGTACCGCCAGCGTGAACATGATGTGCTGCGGATTTCCTGCCTGCTCAAACCGTCCCAGCAGCCCGGTATACAGTCCGCTCAACATGGCCCCTAGGGCTACCGAAAGGAAGTTGGTCCCCATGTACAATCCTGCCATCTCTTTCGGGGCGATCCACATGATATACTCCTGGATGCGCGGCGAGGAGATCATCTCACCCACCGCAAACAGGAATACGCCGAGGAATACAATTCCGGGCACAGTCAGGACGGAAATACCCAGCACAATAAATCCCACTGTGACCAGGAACAAACCGAGCATAAAAGTTGGGATCGCATTCCCTTTTTCAAAGATCCGGGAGATGATCAACTGGAAGACAATGATAATATAACCGGTATGGGAAATGGCTTCTGCATTGATCATCCAGGTACCTTCATTTTGCTGGCTGATCACATTCGTAATTGTCTCACCAAGCACGCTTTTTACCGACTGGTACAACGCCGCAGTATCGAGGTAATCGTTGATATACACTGGCAGAATATTAAAGAACGCCCAGAAAGGAAGCCAGAAGAACAGTCCGAGCAGGGTGAGGAATATGACAAATTTGACATCGGAAAGCGCCACGCCCATGTCGCGGAATTTCTGCCGCAGGGTAGCACCTTCAATATCCCGCGGGGGTTCTTTGTAAAACAGCAGGGTGATGAGCAGCATGAGCCCGATAGTTCCTGCCGCTGTATAAAACACATAATCCCATGAGATGGCCCGGAGGTTTCCCATGACAATGGGACCGACCGATGCACCCAGGTTGACCATGGCATAAAAGATTCCAAATCCGAGGGTCTTGTTGGTGGCGTCCGTGGTGGCACGCACGGTGGCCGAGACCAGGGGCTTAAATATTCCTGCTGCGAGACCGATGGAAAGCATTGTGAGGGCGATCCCGGAGAATGATTCCGTAATAATTAACAGGAGGATGGAAGGCAGGTAAGCCAGGTAAGCAATAATGAGCACCTTTTTAAACCCATACCTGTCAGCTATGGTCCCGGAAAACACCGGCGTCAGGTACGATAGCAAAAGAAAAATACTCTGGATGATCCCCAGGTCACCCTTCGAATACCCCAGTTGTTGCAGGTAGATTCCAAAACTCATGTAGATGCCATAATAGGCGAACCGTTCCAGGACTTCGATGATATTGGCGGTCCAGAACACTCCGGGGAATGCAGATCTTTTGCTCATGTTTTCTTTTTTTGCTGCAAAATAATTAAATCTGGGAGATCTGATATTTTCTTTAGTGCGCTAAATTCATTTTTTACAGCAGGTAAAATTCACTACTTTGCCACTTTTTATAACCCTAGATGCTTAGAAGAATTTACATCAACAAACCCATCCATCAATACTGACAGCCATGCATAAACGCGATTCTATTTATCCTTTGTTCAGAGTTAATGGAACCATTTTGCTCCTGCTCTTCACCCTCTCGGCCTGCTCCGGTCCGCAGGATAAAGTGATACGGTCCGAAAACAGGCTCGTGGACCTGGTCGAACCACTTGTGGATGCAGCGAATTCGCGCTGGTTCTTTTTCAACTCCGCCACGCGGCCCTTCGGCATGGTGAACCTGAGCCCCGATATGATCATTAACGGGGCATGGAATTCAGGCTACCGCTACAATGAGGACACCATCCGGGCCTTCAGTCATATCCATGCCTGGCAGCTTTCCGGTATCCCGGTCTTCCCCACCACGGGGGAATGCAGGGGGTACCTGGGGGCAGATGTCTATGGCTCTTCCTATTCCCACGACACCGAGGTCGTACGGCCCGGCTATCACCAGGTGCTACTGGAAGATTACGGGATCAACGTGGAGCTCACCTCGACAAAAAGGGTGGGATTCCACCGGTACACGTTTCCTGCTTCCGAACAAGGCAACATCCAGTTTGACTTCTCCACCTTCCTGGGACCGTGTGATACCGACAGTGCGCTGATCAGTAAGGTGAATGACACGGAGATCGAAGGATACGCCGTTATGGCCCCCACCCGTCGCCGGCCCAGGCCCGTGTGGGTGCACTTCGTGGCACAGGTGGATCAGCCTTTCGATGCGCTTCAGGGATGGAAGGATGGCCGACCTGCGGGGGAGTTCGAAATTCTGGAAGGTCCGCGCACAGGCTGCTGGATGGAATTTGGCACCTCGGCCGGGGAAGTGAGACTAATGAAAGTGGGGATCTCGTATGTGAGCATCGCCCAGGCCCGTCTGAACCTGGAAACCGAGCTGCCGCACTGGGATTTTGACAGGATCGCAGAAGAATCGTCCGACGAATGGAACGAGATGCTGGGAAGGATCCGGATCAGCGGGGGAACAGAAGCGCAGCAAAGAAGATTTTACACCGACCTATGGCACGCGCTGCAGGGCCGCCGGGTCATCAGCGATGTCAACGGAAAATATTGCGACATGACCGGGGGAGCCTATCTGACCGGTGAGACCAACAGGTCCAGCGCCGGAGAGGCCGGAAGCACTGAAGAGAACAGGCGAACGGACGAAGACAGGCGGACCGGGGAGGCCGGCAGGAATGATGAAGACAGAAGCCCTGGAAAGACAGGAAAAACCGGAGAGGACAGTCGAGGAGACGAGACCAGGCGGATCGGGCAGATCCCGCTGGACGAAGACGGACTTCCCCGTTTCAACCATTACAATTCCGACTCCTTCTGGGGTGCACAGTGGACCCTGAACACCTTGTGGCACCTGGTCTACCCGGAAATCAGCGAGGAGTTTGTCAATTCCATGCTACTGATGTATGAAGACGGCGGTCTGATCCCGCGCGGACCTTCAGGAGGCAACTATACTTTTGTCATGACGGGCGCCTCCTCCACCCCGTTTATCGTGAGCGCCTACATGAAGGGCATTCGCGGTTTCGATGCGGAAAAAGCATACGCAGCCATGAAAAAGAATCACCTGCCCGGCGGACTCATGAGCAAAGCCGGGTATGAGCACAACACCTTCACCGGGGGAGGACTGGAATACTATCTGGACCGGGGCTATATCCCCTACCCGCTGCCCGGGGGAGGGAACGGCTTTCATGAGGACGGATCGGGACAGACGCTGGAGTATGCCTACCAGGACTGGACCCTGGCGCAGATGGCAAAGGCCCTGGGTAAAAACGACGACTATGAATATTTTATGGAGCGGTCCCGGAATTACCGGAACATCTGGTACGAAGAGAAAGGATGGATGTGGATCAAAGATGTGGACGGAAAGTGGCGGGAACCTTTTGATGTGCTCCAGTACCAGGACGGCTGGGTAGAAAGCAATGCCGCGCAGAGCACCTGGTTCGTTTCCCACGATCTCAAAGGACTGGCAGAACTGATGGGAGGTCCCGACAGCCTGGTCAGCAAGCTGAACCGCTCCTTTGAACGGTCACACCCCCGGGGATTCGTGGCTTCAAAGCGACATGCAGATGAAACACTTGTAGAAAACCGCAGGACCTACATCAATTACGGCAACCAGCCCTCCATGCAAACGGCCTTCATCTTCAATTATGCCGGGGCACCCTGGCTCACCCAGAAGTGGAGCAGGCTGGTGACCGACAGCGTGTACAGCGGGATTTCACCCCAGCGCGGATATTCAGGTGACGAAGACCAGGGGTTGATGGGATCGCTGGCCGTATTGCTGAAAATGGGGATCTTTTCCATGAAAGGCGGCACAGCGGTGGAGCCGGTGTACGAGATCGGTAGTCCCATTTTCGACAGGGTCACCATCCACCTGAACAAGGATTACTACCCGGGTGATTCCCTTGTGATCCGGGCCACGAACAACGCCGCGGTGCATTGGTACATTCAGTCCGTCACCTTCAACGGTGCGCGGACCGACAGGGCCTGGATCGATCATCAATCGGTGGTCCGGGGCGGAATCCTGGACCTGGAGATGGGCCCGGAACCCAACAAGGAAATCCGGGGCGTGGAATAAAAAGAGATAGGGTGCAGGCCCGGAACCAAATAGAGGAATCCGGGGCATGGAATGAAAACAGATGGGGTGCAGGGCCGGAACCCAACACGGGAATCCGAGGCATGGAATGAAAACAGATGGGGTGGTACCTGGTGAACCATGGAAAAATGTTCGTCTACGCGTTAAATGAATTGAAGCTCTTTTACAGTACCCCGATCGATTACCGGATCCCGGCATATACAGTCAATTATTCCTCTGTTCATATGAAGTTCGGAATGAATTTTCATTTTTAGGAATGGGCTGAGGAATGCGTAAAGCTACCGGAAGATTTGAAAGGCGATGGAATACACATAGCTCCCGCACCAATTGATACCGATGGAACGTGTATAAAGATCTGATTAATATCTATTGACCAGCATTTCCTATGCAGTGATTCACCCACATGCAATCATCCGGTTACCCTTTAAAATCAAATCCTGTTTTTGTCTGCAGATCGGAGACCTGGGAGAATACTTTTTTCAGCATCGTGGCCTCCATGCGGGTGAGCCTGTTCAGGTCAATGATATTTCCCGGCTCCTCGTTTTGCGAGATGCGCTCCACCTGGAACTTCAGCCGCAGGTGCATGGTCAGTTCATACGCCTGCATCAGTTCCTCGTAGCTGGAGCTGTCGATACGCTTTTTTTCTGACAGTGCATGCAGTCTTTCCATGCTGTTGGTCAGGTCCAGGTGCTCCATGATTGCGTAGAGTCTTATAAAGGTAACCACCGGCAGCATTGCCTTTTTGATATCCACCTCCAGCGCATCGGCCCCGGAGTCACGTCCCACGATACGTCCGAAAATATTCATCGGGGGTTTGAACTTCAGCACCGCCTGTGCCATGTGATAGAAAAACACCGGTTTGTTGGCCGAGACTTTATGCACATGTGCACGAAGCTGATTCACCAGGTCCTGGTCCCCATGGATATACCTGAAGTCGAAAAATATCGCAGCATCGAGAATATCCTGCGGATCGCTGTTGTTGATCCATTCACTGAAATATTGCTTCCAGCGTGCCAGGGGCTGCGTCCATTTGGGGTTCCGGGCCATCACCCCGCCCTTGCAATACTTGTAGCCAATGGTATGCAGGTCCCTGTTCACCCGTTTACCCAGCTCCATGAAATATGCCCGGACCTCATCCGCGGTGGTAGCATCCACGTTGGTAGCATCTGCGGCAGTATCATCCGCGTTGGTATCATCTGCCTTGGACCTGGCTGCGTTAGACCTGGCTGCATTGGACGTGGCTGCATTGGACCTGGAGGCGTTGGACCTGGCTGCATTGGAGGTGGCTGCGCTGGACTCATCTGCGCCGGACTTATCTGCGCCGGACTTATCTGCGTTGGTTGGATCTCCGGTTGTCTCATCGCCGTTGGTCTCTTCTGACTGTTCTGGTGACTGTTCACCGCCGGCTTCCCCTGTCTCCCCTTCGGAATCTTCAACGTCCTCATAAACGATTGCATTGTCCTGGTCGGTTGCCAGGGTCTGTTCCCCGCGGCCCTCGCTGCCCATCACCATAAAAGCAAACCTGCAGGGAGCCAATCCCATCTCCTCGATGGCAAACCCCACCACCCGCCTGTGCATGGCATCGGCCACCGAAGTGATGATCCGGTTTATGTTCCCGATCCTGTCGCCACTCTCCAGCAGCGCTTTCACCAGTACCGGCACACGTTTGTAGACCTGCGCCAGCTGGTTCACATCCCCTGCTGTTTCGATCTCCCTGATCAGGAAACTGATGGCATTCTGGTGCATTTCCAGGATGTTCTCATGCCCGATCACACCCGTGATGTTTCCCTCCCCATCGAGCGTGGCCAGGTGGGACACGCCCCGGTCCTTCATTGCCAGGAGCGCCTCATAGAGCAACACCTTCCCGGAGATGGTCTCCACGGGAGATGTCATCACCTCCATCACCGGCCGTGAGGGATCGACACCAGCTGCCAGCACCCGTTTCTTCAGGTCATTGCTGTTCACCACCCCGATCACCGAGTCGTCCTGTGTAATAAAAACAATGTCGCGCTGCTTCCGGGTCATCAGTCTTGCAGCATCGCTGATCGTTGCAGCGGCCGGGCACCTGACCGGGTCACTCACCAGTGGTCCGATCGGCTGGTTCATCAGTAACAATGAAGTCTGCACCTCCTCCGAAAGCCGCTCCGTATCCTTTTCCAGTTGCTGCCGCGCGCTCACCTCTTTCACAACGATGATGTACCCGCGTTCCTCCGCGTAGGAAACCTGCGACACCGACAGCACGACCTCTTTCACGATGCCATCGCTGCAGTTGAGGAACGTTTCGTAAGACACCGACTGACTGGTTTCCTTCAACTGTCCGACCAGGTGGTCCCATTGCAGTTGAAACAACGCATCAAACTGCATCTTCCGGACCTCGCTTGGATCGTACCCGCTCAGCCTGCTGAATTTTACATTGGAGAAGATGATCTCCTTTCCGAGGATCATCAGCGTTCCTTCCGTGGAGGCTTCGACGAGCGATTTATATTTCTGCCGCGACAGCCGCAGTTTCTTTTCCGCGCTGCTACGCTGACGCTCTAATGAAAGGCTCTGGCGAATGATAAATGCCAGGATCGCAGCGATCAGTAAAGCAAAGAGCAGGGTGATGCGCAACAACCTGTTGGTCAGCGCCCTGATCTCCGCGCGTACATCCTCGAGGTAAATGCCTGTGCCGATGATCCAATCCCAGGGACCGAAACCCTTCACATATGAAAGTTTCGGTACGATGCGAGTCGAATCGTCTTTCCACTGCCACATGTAATCGATGTACCCCTCCCCTTCTGCTTCCACCTTCTGCACTGCTTCCACAAAGAGCCGCTTCCCGTCCGGATCCTGGTAGTTGGTAAGGTCGGTGCTATTCAGCTCCGGCCTGTACGGATGCAGGATCATCACCGGTCGTTCATCGATGATCCAGAAGTAGTCTTTGTACTCCTCCCCGTAGCGGATCTTTCCAATCCGCTCCACGGCCAGCATCCTGGCACTGTCGGCCGGCATGCGCCCTTGTGCTTCCTCCTGGTGGTATTCCTCCAGCAGGCTCCACGCCGTATTGGTGAGCTCTGAGATCATCACCTTCTTCTCCTCCATGAGATTCCGCTCGAAAGCCGGGATGATCACCACGAAGATCAGTACGATGAAAAAGAGCACCGCCAGTATTGACGGGAACACGATCGAGACAAAGAACCTGTTGAGGTTGTTCTCAGGCATGATTTTTCAGCATTAAGTTCAACACCGTGCTACCCGGAGATGTATGCTTGCTGTATCAAATATACAAAATCCACTACGTTTTTTATGCCTCGTCACAGGCGGAATTCCCACGCACGCCGGAAAAGTTGCAAGTCGGCGACTTCCAAACCTGTGGTGCGCAACGTACCTTCCGAATGCCAGGCTGTATCCACGCACGTGGGCATGCCCTGTAAAGCTGATGTTGCAGTTCAGTGAGGTCATGAATCCAAAATGCTTTTCGTACTCCAGCGGGGAAGTATAGAATCCCTTCACAAATCCTGAAAGGTTGGGCCATACATAATGACTGAAAAGGAGGTCTTTTCCCCCGGCATCCTTCATTACATGATATTCGGGAAGGCCGCGGAGGTATTGGATGTCCTCAAGCGTGTAGAGCGGGTTGAGATCATTCTCTTCATGCAACCAGACCATGTCTTTTGCAAGAAGCTTGCGTTGACCGTATTCCAACGCGTACCAGTCGCCGGGAAATTCAAATGCCGGGGCGTGTTTTGGGACCTTCCGGGCGGCATGGTAGTCGTGGTTGCCCGGCACGATGATTGCGTTTTTTTCCCGCAGCAATGACAGGCAATCGTGTGCGCTGCGCGACGCCTGGTATTTATAGTAAGGAACACTGAAGCCTGAAATATCGCCCAGGCAGACAAGCCGGTCGTACCCCGTGCCTTCGATCTTCCTGATGATCTTCCGCAGGCTCCGGATGTCCTCGTGTATGTCTGAAATGATCGCTATTCGCACTGCAAAGAAACTTGGTGAAAGCCTGAATTTACGAAATTATGCAATTCCCCCGTTCAAATCCACCACGTTCCTTGCAACTGTGGACCATGTACCTTGCACCTGCAGACCATGTTCCTTGCAACTTTAGACCCTCTGGCCTGCACCTGCAAACCATGTACCTTGCACCTATAGACCATATGGCTCGCGCCTGCAGAACATGTACAGTACATTGCACCTGTAGGCCCTCTACCTTGTACTTGCAGACCCTCTATATCGTTCACCTGCAGACCCTTTATCTGTCACCTGCAGGCCATGTAAATTGTACCTATAGACCATCTGGCTTGCATTTGCAGACCACCTGCACCTCACCTGGCACTCTGCTATTCGTAAACCGGTCGTCCGACCTTACCCATAAACAGGATGGCTCCTGTCGAGTTTTCCTTGATCAGATAAAGGAACGGCCGGTCGAACTGTATAAAATTCCCCATGGATGTTTCCCGCATCTCCACGATGGTTGCGGCGGCGGCTTCCGTCCCCTCTTCGTTCACGTCGATGAAGGTCTGGTGGATTACCCTGGAAATGTATAACGCGACCTCCCTCGTGATACTGGAAAAATCTGCTGCATCGCTGAACGCGACGCCGAGTCCCAGTTCGGACAGCGGATCGTTCAGCAGCGATTTGAACCCGTATTTGAATTTAGGAAGGATCACCTTCACCTTCTGCGGGGAAGAGAGCGCCGCCAGATTGTTCCACTCCTCCTGTCCGTACATGGTGATAAAAGAATCGAGCGATATCTCTGCTGAAGGCAGGATCGCCACCATGCTGAAGGCACTGTCTCCATAGGGCAGCTGCACTGCTGCATAATCCTCCTGCCGGGTATATCCGAAAGGCTCCTCGATCTGCATGAACTCCACACTTTCCGTCCCCCCTCCTTCCAGGTTGAAGCTGCCTGTGAAAGTATCATCCTTATCGAAGCTGTATTTCCATTCTGCATTAAAGTAGATAGCATTCACCAGGTACATATACGCATTGCCAGGGATCTGGTCCAGCATGTCCTTTATTTTGTCATTGGTTTGCTCAGCGATCCAGTCGTTGATCACATCCACAGAGGCCGGATCGGAGAAATCCAGTTCCTCCACCGCGGCATCAAAATAATCCTGGTTGGTGGTGATGAACGAATCGAGTACGTTGGCACCCAGCCGGTCCCAGATACTGTTGGCAATGGTAAATTCCACCTGGTCATCAAGTGTCACCAGTTGTCCCATGAGATCCTTGTAACTTTCATTCACCTCCTGCCTTGTAAGATCTTCAAGATGCAATACATTTTCAAAGGCATCTTTAGTGGTGCCTTCTGCCCCGTTGTAGGTCATTCCCAGCGCATAGGACACGCTCAACGGAGAGATCATGATGTTCTCTTCCGTGCTCAGCGAACAAACCTCACCGAACAATTCAAATGCAAACTGCTGATCGGCCTCGATGATCTCCGCAGCTTTGTAATTCAGTTCCACCGGGGTAGGCGGTGTGTCCCCGGTATTGATAATGTCACAGGATCCCACTATAAATGAAAAGATCAATATAAAGATCAAAGGATTGCTTCTCTTTCTCATCAGAAAATATATTTTATTTATACTGTTAATTTACAATGATTCACAAAAAACGCTTTTTCAACACATAATTATTTCCATTACACATCTGAAAAAATCCCTGTCTGATGAGGAGGGTTTCATAACAGGTATTTCTTTCATGATGCAAAGTGAAAGGTTTTGGTTGCGCCGTTCGATAAATGCAAAATTGAACAACATCACTTTTTCATGGTTGAACACTATAGAAAAACCAAATCATAAGCTGATGCGTGAACTAATGCTGATTATTCATTTTGTGGGCATGATCCTGGCCATCGGACCGGTCGCTGTATTTTTATTCAGCAGAATGGCTACTTCGAAAATGGATGAGAAGCAGTCTGCAGCATTTTTACAAGGACTCTTCCGGCTGAATACCATCGGGCATATCGGAATCACCCTGGCCCTCATTTCAGGTGGGTACCTGATGACGCCTTATTGGGGACAGCTTGGAAACATGCCACTTTTGATTGCCAAACTGAGCATTTACGTGGTGCTGCTGTTTACGTTAAGCATGATCAGTGTGACATCGCGCAAGCTTCGCAATGATGCACCGGGAAGTTCGGTGCGCAAAACCATGAACTGGACACGGATCTCATTTATTGCAGGCATGGTCATTGTGATCCTGGCAGCTATCGTTTTTAAATAACAACAGGTTTTCGAAAACCCCAAACAACCATTGATATGATAAAAAAAATTACAAGCGTACTTTTAATGTCCCTGTTCATCTCCTCAACCGGATGGACGCAAACCTCATTTACTGTGGGTGGCTCTGAAGAAAACAACCTGAAGCTAAGCGGCGTCGCTGAGCTTGGGTACCTGGGCGTGATGAGTCACAAGGTGCAGTTCAGCAACAGTGGTACCTATATCAATTACGTTTCTGAAGGCGGCCAGGATGTGTTGTTCCCGGTCAGCCGGTTGTCCCTGGAACTGGAAATCAAGGACCTGCATACGATCACCCTGCTGTATCAGCCCCTGCGGCTGGAAACCACGACCTTGCTGAACAGGGACCTGGTCATAGACGACCTGGTCTTCCCGGCCGGTACGAGTGTCGATTTCCTGTACAACTTTCCGTTTTACCGCATCAGCTATATGAAGGAACTGGTGCCCCGGAATGAAAAATTCGGTTTTGCCTTCGGTGCATCGCTGCAGATCCGGAATGCAACCATCAATTTTGAGTCAACAGACGGCAGTCTCTTCCGGTCCAACCGTGACATTGGCCCGGTTCCCGTGCTGAAATTCCGCACCCGTTACAACTATAGCGACCTCACTTATACCGAAATGGAGGCCGATGGTTTTTATGCGCCCATCAGTTACCTGAATGGCAGTGACAATGAAGTTGTCGGGGCCATTTTGGATGCCAGTCTGCGCCAGGGATTGAAGGTTACCGATGAAGTCGGTGCATTCCTGAACCTGCGCTACCTCGGCGGCGGTGCAGTGGGGACCTCCGATAATGAGACGGGACCCGGTGATGGCTACGTAAAGAACTGGCTGCACTTTCTGACCGTGACCTGCGGGTTTAAATACACGTTCCCTTCATTTTGAGGACGGGTCCGGCCCCGGCGAGGGTAACGCAAAGAACTGGCTGCACTTTCTGACCGTGACTTGCGGATTCAAATAAACGTTCCCTTCATTTTGAAGCAGGAACCTTCCTATGATTGAATCCCGCAAACTTCTGTCCGGATTGTCAAGATTTGTAAAATCAACAAAGTATAGCTACCTTGTCTGACCTCAACAATAACTTGTATCATGAAAATAAGAATCCCCGGGGGATCCCTGCTTGCTGTGGTCCTCCTTGCGCTGTGGTCCTGCGATGACAGCACCGTCGAGCTAAAAGGTTCCCAATCAGAATTTGGTGAAATCGGAGTTCAGCTAACCAGTTCAAATCCGCCCGCAATACTGCATGGCGCAACAGCTGAAATAACAGACCTGGAGGGCGGGGTCTCTGTTTTGACCCTGACAGCTGATTTTTCAGATGATGACATTGAAACCATTCAGAAAAGACTGCCCGGTTATGACGGAACAGCTACATTCGATGCGAAATACAGGGTAACTTCCGAAGGAGTGCAGAGTGTCTATGATGATGGGACATCCTTTACGCTGGTGAAGTATGATGCGAAGGTGGGCGACAAGTATACCCTGAAAAGAAACGGGCAGACCCTGGTGCGCGAAGTGGTCCAGAAGTCGGAGGAAGATGACTATCTCTGGAACGGGTGGTTGCTGAAAACCATTACTGTGAAAGAGACAGGCAGGGCGGTCCCGGGCTTTTCAAATGCAAAACTGGTATTTAACCACAGGTTTGGACTGGTTGGATATGAGCTGTATTTTGAGGACGGGTCAAGCGAGATTATTCCAATACAATTGACATACTGATCATCAGGCTTCCTTTATTATCATCCGGCTGGAAAATTCCCGGTCTGCTCCTGTTCATTGCAGGGCTGGCGATGCTTTATGCGTATTTTACGGGTCACAAACCTGAATGGCTGGTCACCAAAGTGTTCGCCATTGCCAGCTTTTATGGTGAACCGCGCTACTTCGCCACGATACAGACCAACGTGCTGGATGAATTGGGATCTGTTTTTACCATCTTCGGATTGCTGTTCATGTTTTTTTCCAGGATGCGTAGTGAAGACCGGGCATTCCACACGCAGCTCCGGGTAAAGGCCCTGGCACATTCAGCCTGGATTGTAGCCGGTATCTGGCTCGTCATCTTCCTCTTTGTCTACGGATATGCGATTTTTGTTGCTGCCACGGCTGTATTCGGACTCTTTCTCCTGTGCTGTAACATCCATTTCTATGCGCAGCTCCTCTTGCTGAACAGAAAAGCGCGCAAGCCGTGAAAACGCTCAGGTGGGTCCTTATTTTGTTCATTCCTTTGAACCTGCTGATCCTGCTAATTTCATTTGCGTTCCCTGGGAGACTGGGATGTATTGACAAATACCAGGTGGCAGTCCAGAAACTGGTCATTCACCAGATGGACAAAACCCGTTCATTGAATATTTTTCAGCGGAAACAAGCTGAAAATTATTCGGCCAATGCCATTCAATATACCGAGTTAACACCTTACCTGGCTGCTTTGCAACCCGGCTCCCTGTTTTTTTCCGAGCATGGAAGAAGCGTGAGCAGGGTATTCATCCATAGCGAATGGAAACATTGCGGGATCTTTCTCGGGTCGCTGTCACAGATCGAGCATTATTGGGGAAAAGACCATGAACTCGTGAGTTGTCTTCGGCCCTTCTATACTTCAGAAAATGAATCCCTGATCTTCGACAGCTCTTACGAGCAGGGCGTCTCCATTCACAGCATCAGGGAGATGGCTGGTCTCGATGCCATCCCGACCCTGAGGAAACTGCTCCTTTTTGAATGCAACCTGGACAAGGATGCCTGGAGCGAAGCACTGGTCAATAGTATGGCGCACCTTGGAAAAGCATATGATTACTGCTTTGTACTTGATAATCAGGATGCACTGTATTGTTCAGAGTTCCTCCGTGAAGTGGTTCCACTCGAAAAATGCTACTTTGAGCCATCCGCAAAAATTGCCGGCAGGCCGCTGCTTCTCCCCTCCGACCTGGCTGATAAAATGCTACAGGACGGAATCAGTTCCGGCACATTCATCTACAAAGGCTGTATATCGAAAAACGGGGGAACGACGGTCATTCAGACGGTGCGGCAAAATGTCCCCGGGAAGTTGCAACAGGACCCTGCGCGGATTTCAGAATAGCACGCCTCAGTAGTTTTGCGAATAACAGGGTCAGCTGCGCCCCGGGGAAGTTGCAACATGGTGCCGCGAGGATTTCAGAATAGTGCGCCTCAGTGGTTTTGCGAATAACAGGGTCAGCGCCGCCCCTGCCAGGGCGAAAAGCATATCAGATTGTGCATCCCAGGCATAGCCCTGCATCCCCAGGAAATTTTCATGTGTTTCACTGCTGAACAGGATGGCAGACCACTCAATAAGTTCGTAGATTGCCGCTACTGACAAGGCAATACAGGCCGACAGGAAATTGATCCATTGCGGGGAACGAATGACCTGGTTCCGGATCAATACCTCCTGGCTGATAAGTACTGGGATAATCCCCTGTACAAAGTGCCCCAGTTTGTCGTAATTGTTACGCCCGGAGTTGAATTTATCCTGAATGAGATCAAACAGCGGGACTTCGCTATATGAGTAGTGAGCGCCTATGACCATGATCCCGGCTCCTATCAGGCACCAGGTATAGGTAACTGTCGTCATTGGTTGTCTTCTGTAAAAAAAAATACAGAGTCCGATCCCTAAAATTGCCGGAGTCACTTCCAGCACCCAGAGTAAATAATCTTTCGGATGGATCGCTGACCACAGGAATAAGATTCCAAACAGTACAACATATATGATCAGGATACGGGCTTGTTGCATGCTACTCAAACGGTTTTGTCTTCGGTTTCGAGACAAAAATGCGCATTCTGACAATTATTTTTCAGAATAAAGTTAGAAAAGTTTTGCTTGCATGGTTATCCATGGAAAATAACATGCCTCCCGGCTATGGAATTTTATGTCGTATGCTTCGGTGGACTTCCAGGCTTTCGGGGAATTTCTGTCATCCTGACCTATCTACGTATTTTACAGTTGATCTACGTATTTTACAGTTGATCTACGTACTTTTCAGTAGATCTACGTATTTTTCAGTTGGATCGCATACGTTGAAGTTGGTATACGTGCGGTGAAGCTGATATGCGTGCGGTGAAGCTGATATGCGTATGGTGAAGCTGACTGCGCTACATTCCAGTTGATCGTTGGGCTGTTGAATTGATCGTCGTGCTGTTTAGCTGATCATTGTGCCTTTAAGTCGATAGTTGTGCCTTTAAGTCGATAGTTGTGCCTTTCAGTTGATCGTCGTACCTTTCAGTTGATCGTCGTACCTCATGGCCGACAAGCATTTACAATGTTGCCAAAATGCCACCACTGTCATGCCGCCTCCAATTCAGCGTCGTCCCCCACGAAGGATATTCACGATCAGGCTGATAACAAACAGCACCAGGAAAATATAGAATAAAATTTTTGCGATCGATGCAGCTCCGGCAGCGATGCCCCCGAACCCGAGGACAGCCGCAACCAGTGCCAGCAGAAGAAATGCAATTACCCATCTTAACATACTATTGATTTTTATTGGTTATTGAGTCCTGGGTCTTAATCCCGGGATTTTAGAAGGAGAATCCCAGGTAGACTTGTATGACATTATTTTTCCCGTCACCCAGCAGGTTTTCAATGCTGTATTCCTCTTTGGCAACGCGGTTAAGTCCGAGGTTATAGTTGAACCCGATACGCACCGGTTCAACAATAAATCCAAGTCCCATGGACACACCAAAATCGAGTGAATTGAGCATCGTCTTGTCAATATTATCGCTGTCATCCACCTGGATGAAATCAAGCAGCTCGGCATCGGTTTCTATTTTGGCCTTTGCCAGGATCCCGGCATAAGGTCCGAGATGGAAATTGAAATCATCGGAAAGATAGTATTTCACATACACGGGGATGTCTATGTAAAAAAGATCCATGCGTGTCTCCCCATTGGCCAGGTTCAGTCCGAATACATTCGCATCGTAGGTCGCCTTGACTCCTTTGGTCGAGAAATGTACTTCGGGCCCGATGGTGACCTGTTCAGCCACAGGGATATCAGCAAAAGCGCCTGCATGAAATCCCGGAATAATGTTGTTATCGTCTGCATCCGTGATGGTGATCGTGGAGAGGTTCAGTCCGCCTTTGATCCCGTATGAAAGCTCCTGCGCATCCAGGGATCCGGGGAGCATGAAAAATACCAGCATCAGTGCAGATGCTAAATTGCGTATGTTCTTTTTATAAGTGTTCATGATTGAATGTTTTTTCAGAAATGTCTGATTTTTTGGTTTTTCGTTTTTGGTTTTTCGTTTGCATTCACAAGACAATTCACTGGTTCTACAGTTCGCCTTCACGTGCAGCTTCCTTCAGGTCTTCATTTGCATAGATCGCTATTTCGACCCGGCGGTTCTGCTGTCTGCCCGCATCGGTTTCATTGGATGCCACTGGCTGATTCTCCCCGTATCCCCTAGAAATGAGCCTGCTATTGCTTACCCCCAAGGCAACGAGGTAGTCTTCAACAGAAGTTGCCCGTTGCCTGGAGAGCGTCATGTTATATGCATCGGTACCTACGCTATCGGTATGTCCCTCGATCAATACTTCGGTATCGTCATATTCTTCCAGGGTCTCAGCAAGTTCCCTGAGGTTGGTCCTCGAGGCATCCCTTAATGCATATGAATCAAAATCGAACAGGATCCCGGAATCGAAAGTCACCTGAATCCCTTCCCCGACGCGTTCCACGGTTGCACCTTCAAGCTCTCCTTCCAGTTCATTTGCCTGGCGGTCCATGTATTCGCCGATCAGCGCACCTGCAGCTCCACCGATCATGGCACCCAGTATGGCACCCTTTGCGGTATTGTCGGACTGACTTCCAATGACACCGCCAATGGCACCGCCTGCACCACTGCCGATGGCACCACCTTTGGCTGTGCGGGAAGCACTGCAGCCGTTAAACATCAATGTAAGGGCCAGCATCAGCGAGATGCCGATGGTTGCGCCTTTTACAAACCTGTTCACCATTGCATGTCTGGTTGTTGATTGTGCATTCATCATAAATGTATTTTATAGCATTCAGCCCCAAATGACTCCATTATTATGCCAGAATCCGCCCTGTTTTCTTATATGCCTGTTTTTGAACTACATAAAAAGCGATTTACATCATTTCAAAGGAAAACGGAAAGACCCCATGATGCGTAAGTATTCTACAGTTGGGTATTTAATACACGCATTGGGATCGAAAAGAAGATCACCTGGTGCCAGGTGAATAACAGCACTGAATGATCTGTATTGGTACTGCCAGGTATGCACAGTCCCCCGGGTGTTCGTTTCCGAACACTTACCGTTCATTTTTTGGATAGATATCCGAAGCGAATGAACACTGTTATATCCCGGTACAAACCTAATGCTCTGCAGGTTGCTGAATTTGGCAGGAGCTTTGATACAATGATCCGACAAAAACCCAATCATTACATCATGCAAACATATTTCTGGAAACTTTTCGTCGCAATCATACTTACCGGGCATCTCTGCGAAGCCCAGCAACCTGTTCAGAATATACGCGGTACAGTGAAAGATGCCAGCACCGGCCAACAACTTTACGGGGCGAACATCGTGCTTGAAGGCACCTCCAGGGGCACCATCACTGGTGAGGATGGGCAGTTTATGCTGACCGGCATCCCGGTAGGCAGGCATACGCTCCAGGTCCTGTACGTAGGTTATGAACCGGTGGTCATCCCCGAACTTTTGGTGGGATCGGGCAAGGAAGTCTATCTTGACATTGAAATGGAGACCCGGATCTCCGAGCTGGAGGAGGTCTATGTCAGACCCACATCCAGGAAAGACCGGCCTGTAAACAGCATGGCATTGGTCAGTGCCCGCACTTTTTCCGTAGAAGAAGCAAGCAGGTATGCGGGTGCTGTGAATGATCCCGGCCGGATGGCAGGCAATTTTGCCGGGGTGGCCACTGCGGGTGTGAATGTCAATGCGATCGTGGTCCGCGGGAACGCTCCGAAAAATCTTTCCTGGCGGCTGGAAGGGGTGGATATCCCGGTTCCGAGTCATTTTGCAGGATCCAACGTGGCCGGTGGAGGAGGCCTGACCATCTTCAGCAGCAGCATGCTCGCCAATTCCGATTTCTACACGGGTGCGTTCCCCGCTGAATTTGGCAATGCCGCTGCCGGGGTCTTCGACATGAAGCTGAGAAACGGGAACAACCGGAAACGGGAATATGCCATCCAGGCCGGGGTGCAGGGGATTGAAACAGCTGCAGAAGGACCGTTGGGTTCCCGGGGAGGAGGATCCTACCTTGTTAATTACAGGTATTCCACGATGGCCCTGATCTTCCCGCTGCTTCCTGAACTGGAACACAGCGACGAAGTGCCTTTCTACCAGGACCTCTCGTTCAAACTGAATTTACCCGGCGGCAAGGCAGGCACCTTTTCTGCCTGGGGCATAGGCGGACTCAGTCACACCTCCATGAAAGGCACTGATGATCCGGAAAAATGGATCTTTCCTGAAAGCCGGGTGCGAATGAAATTCCATTACAACATGGGCGCAGGAGGGATCTCTCATTCAAAAAGCCTTTCGGAAAAAACCATCATCCGCTCCACCCTGGCCCTGAGTGCCGGTCAGCATTATTATGACAAAGCATCCAGGCTTGACCCGGAAACACCCGATGAATTGTTTCCGCTGTATAAAATTGACATGACAGAAGGAAAGGGTACTTTTTCATCCACCCTCACCCACACAGTACACCGGGGACTGATCCTGGAGGCCGGGGGCAAAGTCGACAGGAAGTTCTACCAGCTCACCGGGACCGCCAGGGATTTTGAGAGTGGTCAGGTGGGCTCCATCCTTGAAGGCACCGGGGCCACCTGGCTGATCAATGGATTCGTGCAGGGAAAATACACCCCCCTGCCCTTCCTTACTCTTGCCGGCGGATTGCATGCTTCCTGGTTCGGAATAAGTGACCAGCTGCTGCTGGAACCCCGCCTGTCTTCCAGTTTCAGGATAGCTCCCCGCCAGGAGATCACCCTGGGATATGGCAACCATAGTCGCATCGAACCACTGTTCGTCTATTTTGTGTCGCGCGAAAACCCGGAAACCGGGCTGCCCGAAACACCCAACCGGAACCTTACACGCATGCGGGCACACCATTTTGTCCTGGGATATCACCTGGCGGTCAGCCCGAACCTGCACCTGCGGGCAGAACCCTATTACCAGTTGCTTTACGACGTTCCCGTAGTACAGAATTCACCCTATTCAATGCTGAACTTCATGCGGGACTGGACCTTCAACCAACCACTTGTCAATGAAGGTACAGGGCGCAATATCGGACTTGACCTGACCCTGGAACGGTTCCTGAAAGACGGATTCTATTACATGGTCACAGCTTCGGTATACCGGTCGGAATATACCGGTGGCGATAAGATCACCCGGCGGACCCGCTACGATGGCGGGTATGTATTGAATATTCTTGGAGGACGTGAATGGGAGATCGGGAACGGGAACCTGTTGGGCATCAACCTGAGGTGCAATCTCATGGGACCCTTCTGGCACCAGCCGGTGGATGAAGCTGCTTCCAGGTTGGCCCAGGAGGCGGTGTACAACCAGGAGATGCCTTTTACGTTCCGGTACGCGAACCTGGAGACCGTGAACGACCTCAGCATTCACTACCGGATCAATCGCCAGGGCAGATCTTCTGTGATCTCCCTGCGTGTGAACAATATTATCGGGAGACAATACATGGGCAAGAAATTCAACCTCAAGACACAGGAATTGGAAGACGATTTCTTCTCGAGCCCAATCCCTTTTGTCAGCTATAAACTGGAATTTTAGAAACAAAAAAAACGAATGAACATGAACAAGCACATTTTCGTGGATAACCTTACTGCACACGTGGGTGCCCTGGTCGCGGGCAAAAATAAATTCTTTTCACAAAGCATAGACAGTAAACCCTTCGACCAACTGGTAAACGAAATCGAGGTTGATATCCCTGAAATCACAGGTGAAGGAACATTTGAACTGGAAGCGGCAACTGCCGGCGGACCGGTCGGAATTGCCTTCCGGGTGGAAAAATGGATGGGAGCGGATTATCCTACGCTCATTT
>CAYOSB010000030.1:0-1256 GCA_964406495.1 uncultured Bacteroidaceae bacterium
CTACTACTAACTAAAGACTAACAAACGAAACTAAACTACTTATATATGAAAAACTACATTACCTTTCTCAAATCCTAATCCTGGCAGGGTCAATTCTTCCAGAAAACAGTCTTCTCACTGCCCATCACAAATTTCAGCGTACCTCCTGTTTCAATACTGGAATGGTCAATAAAGGGTTCCGTTAACTTCTGACCGTTCAGGTAGACCTCGCTGACATAAGGATGTGCTGCATCAAATTGCTCTGTCTCAATCGTAAATGTTTTGTCGCCCTGTAGGGCGATCTCGACTTTTTCAAAGGAAGGTCGGCCGATGGAGTACTTAGTATCGCCAGGACAAATCGGGTAGAATCCCATAGAATTCAGGATATACCACGCAGACATCTGTCCGCAATCTTCATTCCCCACCAACCCGTCGGGCTGATCTGAATAGAACTCCGTCAGGATCTGTGAAACGATCTCCTGAGTTCGCCAGGGTTTGTCAACCGCGTTGAACAGGTAGGCGATATGGTGACTGGGCTCATTGCCGTGTGCATACTGACCTATCAGTCCGGTAATATCAGCAGATGCTTTCTCTCCAAGCACCTCTGATGAGATGGTGAACAGGGAATCCAGCTTGGTTGCAAAGGCCTTCTTGCCCCCGAAAAGGTCAATATACCCTTCTACATCATGGGGCACATACCACGTCCATTGCCATGCATTGCCTTCAACATAGGGTGTTTCCCAATGTGCCGAGTACCTTGGATGAAACGGCTCATCCCAGCTCCCGTCCAGCCGTTTGCCGCGCATAAACTGAACTTCCTCGTCAAAATAGATCTCATAGCGTTTCGATTTCTCGAAGAATTCTTTGGCAATCTCCGTTCTGCCCATATCCTCCGCCATGGTGGCGATCGCCCAGTAATTATAGGCAAATTCCAGTGCCTTGGAAACAGATGAAGGCTCCAGGTCACATGGGATGAAACCATATTTCTCTTCATAGAGTTTCGCTTCGGGCATCAGGTTCCCCCAGGCTTGTTCGGAAGGGTAGCTGATATCCTTTACCGTATCATACTGTACGGAATGAACGATGGCCTCAAGTGCTTTCTCTGTATCAAAATCGCGGTGTCCCTTCATGTAGGCATCCACAATTACTGAAACAGCATGCGAACCGATCATGGTTCCTGTATAGTTGGAAGCCAGTTCCCACATGGGAAGAATGCCGCCTTCATCATACTTACGCAGTAGTGCCCTGATCAATTCCTGGTTGTATTCCGGCCTGAT
>CAYOSB010000030.1:1266-24572 GCA_964406495.1 uncultured Bacteroidaceae bacterium
GTGAACAAGGGATGGAGTGCCCGGTGCGTATCCCAAAGTGAATAAACTGTGTAATTCAGATGGTCGGATGACACGATCTCCTGGGACATACTCCGGTATTGTCCATCGACATCAGAATTAATACCAGGATAGATCATGGAGTGATACAATGCTGTATAAAATGTCGTTTTCTCAGCGGGATCATCTGTTTGTATCTTTATAGCCGACAGTTGCTCCTCCCACATGGATGCTGCTTCGCTCCTGTATTGGTCAAAATCCCATCCAGTGGCTTCCGCATCAAGGTTTTTGGAAGCACCTTCAAAACCCACAGGACTGATGCCTACTTTGGCAATTACTTCTTCCACATTATTACGCTCAAAAACCAGTTTAACACGGATGTCCTGGCCGGTTATGTCCTTCAGATCCTTCACCAGTTGGTCGCCCATGTAGACTTCTGCTGTGAATGGCTCTGAAAACCTGGCTGTAAAATAGACAAGGTGGTTTTTCGCCCATCCGCTTGTGTGCTTAAGCCCCTGTATTTCCCGGTCATTGATGATCCTGATCTGGTGTTCGGGATTCCTGTGTCCGTGAATGGTATGCACCAGGTCGATGATCATACCGGCTTGTTCATTTTCCGGGAATGTATATTTGTGAATTCCTACACGCGGAGTGGCAGTGAGCTCCACCATGATATCGTCATCGGTAAGCTTAACCGCATAGTAGCCTGGAGAGGCTGTCTCCGATTCCCTGCTGAACCGCGACCTGAAACCGGTTTCAGGATCTTCAGCAATACCCGGGACAAGCTTCGTATCACCGGTAAAGGGCATGAATAAAACATCACCATAGTCTCCAATCCCGGTCCCGCTCAGGTGGGTATGGCTGAACCCGAGTATCGAAGAATCAGAATAGTGGTAACCGGCACACGCATCCCATCCAAGGGTGCGTGTATCAGGACTCAGCTGAACCATTCCAAATGGAGTTGCGGCGCCGGGAAAAGTATGACCGTGAAAATCAGTCCCGATAAACGGGTCAACATGGTCAAGCACTGATTGATCATCTCCCTGCTGGCTCTGACAGGAGATCAACAGTGATGTAATAATTAATATGATGCCAAATAACTGTGGAACTTTCTTGGTGTGCTTCATGATATTTAATTAACGGTAGCAAAATACGTCCTGAGACTTAAAAAACCATTAATAAACAATTAAATGGATATTAAATTCGGAAAAAGTATAAAAATTCGAAGGTTTCGGATGCATCTCCTGAGCTTAAGTGTTCAGAACCTGTTCCGGTGAGAATAGGTCAAACCTAGGCTTCATTGCCGTTGCCAAGGATCTCGTTGAAGGTATTTGAGCAAACCGACGATGTGAACGGGGTTTCCCTCATTGTCAATCCGGAAATGGAGTTTAATTCCTATGCTCCATATTCAGTCCGCTCGATGATCTCATTCTGAAGTTCTTCCGACAGTTCCACGAAGTAGGCCGTATACCCCGCTACACGAATCGTGAGGTCCCTGTATTCCTCGGGATTCTTCTGTGCCCTGACCAGGTCCTCTTTTGACACCACATTGAACTGAACATGTGTAATTTTCAGGCGTATCAATGCTTTGAGCAGTGAAATGAACTTGTCCAGTTCCCGCTCGTTCCTGAAAACCTCCGGCATAAATTTCATGTTCAGCAAGGTTCCGTTGCTTCCCAGCATGGAATCGACGCGGCTTACCGACTTGAGCAATGCCGTAGGGCCTGTCACATCCCTTCCGTACACCGCCGACATCCCTCCGTCAGCCAGGGGCTGCCTTGCTCGCCGACCATCGGCAGACGCACCTACATTCTTGCCCATGGGCACATGCGCCGAAACCGTGTAGAATCCAGTATGGCACCTGCCTCCCCGTGCATTGGTATAGGTACTGATCTTATCAGCAAATTTTTTTGCCCATTTTAATCCGAGCGCGTCGACCCATTCAACATCATTTCCATATTTGGGAATTTGTTCAAGGATGTGCAGCTTCAGCTCCTCGTGGCTTTTAAAATTGTTTTGCAGGCTATGCAGCAACTCCCCGGGTGCGATCGCTTTATCTTCGAATACAGCTGACTTGATAGTGGCAAGGGAATCCGCCACGTTGGCCACCTGGATGAACTGGATTCCGGAAAAATTATATACTGCACCGCCTGCAGTGACATCCAGCCCTTTCTGCATACAATCCTGTATTACGCCGGACAGAAAAGGGGAAGGCAGGATCCTGGCATGGGTTTGGTCGACGAACGCACAGCAGGCCATCATCCGTTCAATGAAATAATTCATTTGTTGCTCCAGGGCATCCTCAAATGCTTCATAGGAGTCAAAAGAATCAAGGGTGCCGGTGTTCAATCCCAGTTGCTGACCTGTCAGCAGGCAGACCCCGTCATTCAGGGTCAGCTCGATCACTTTCACCATATTGAACATGGCAGCATCGCTCCAGCCCAGGTTGTTGCCGTGCGTGGATAGTTCAACGCACCCCACGATGCCGTAATTCATGGCATCTTCGTTCGAAATTCCCTGGTTGATAAGTGCCGGGATCACCGCTTCATCATTAAAGAGTTGTGGCATCCCACTGCCTTTTCCGATCACCCGTGCACATGCTCTTATGTATTCATCCGGGGCATCCCTGAACAGCCTGGCAGAAAGGTTGGGCTGTGGCAGGCCAATGTGCTCCTGGGCCTTCAGCATCAGGTAGGAAAGTTCATTCACAGCACTGCTTCCCTCCCGGTCCTGGCCACCAATGGCTACATTGAATCCGATAGGGAACCCGGCGAAAAAACTGGCGCTCTGCTTATTGCGCATATAGACGATTTGGTTGAACTTCAGCCAGAGCGCTTCGATCAATTCGAGTGCACCCTGGTCATCGAGGCGTCCCGAATCCTTGTCCTGCAAGTAATACGGCAGCAGGTACTGGTCCATTCTTCCCGGAGAGAATGAAGATGCATTGGATTCCAGCTGCAACAACACGAACAGGAACCAGGTCGATTGCAGGGCTTCGTGAAAGGATTCGGCTGGTCCTTCTGACAGCCGCCTGCATGTAGTTGCGATCTGATCCAGGTGTCGGGCATCTGCGATGCTTTCTTCCCGTGAAGCCATTTGCCGGGCAAGTGTTGCATAGCGCGATATGAAATCTGACGCTGCCTGCAGCACAATAGATTGTGCCTGGTAGAATTGTTCTTTGATGGGATCGCCTGCTGCCGATCCAAGCGCGTCTGCTTGTTGACGAAGCCCTGCAGGTCCTTGCTTGAGCCAACTTTCCACATCCGGCAGGATATGTCCCTGGGCATGGTCTTTCTGGTTGATCTTGACCACCTTTTCGATCGCTTTGATCTCGTCCCCTTCCCTGCCGTCTTTGATCCTGTTTTCAAGGGTTTTTCCTTTCCAGAAAGGAACGATCTGCTTAAGGAATATTTCTTTATCGCGTTCGCGTACATTGAACCGGTCCTGCGGACGGGTGGACAGTGCATCTATTTCCGCTTCGATCCAGTCGATGCCCGATTCCGGGAATACAACACCAGCACGTACCCCGGCCGTTCGGTTCCCGACAATCAGTTCCGCCGGTTCGATCCTGATGCCTATATGCTTTGCAGCATGAGCAAATGCCTTTGCCCGTTGCAGGATCCGCGGTTCATGCGCATGCTTTCGGTAACTCTCGGTAACCAGTACCGCCTGTTCAACAGACATATACCTAGGTTCGCTGAACATCTCTTGTTTCAGCTGCAGGATCCGTTCTGTACATGTTAAATCATCTGTGAACATGCCTGCAAATTACTAAAAAAGCTGGTTCGGCGAATTTGAATGGTATAGTTAAATCAATGAATGGCCCTATGGTGCGCAGTACCTGACGACAGGTACTTTTTATGGCCATTGGCTAAAAATAAAAGTTCCAGTTCAGTTCTACAGGATAACAATCACAATTAAGAGAAAATTATAAACTTATTAGGGGCTGCCCATATATTTACTTGTGTATTCTAAACTAAAACTACCTAACACTATGTCTTTACGCAAGATTTTCCCGTTTGTAATTGTTTTTTTCCTTTCATTTCCGGCACTCTCCCAGGACAGAGAGATCACCGGAAGGGTACTGGATGAAGATAATTTGCCTATGATCGGTGTGACCATCGTTGTAGAAGGCACATCAGTGGGTACTGTCACCGACCTTGATGGATATTATACCATCGAGGCATCGTCGGGGGACCGGTTGCATTTCAGTTTTGTGGGATACCAGGACCGTTCTGTTCCTGTCGGGGACAAAACAGAAATCAACGTGGTATTACAGGAAACCGTAACCTCACTTGACGAGGTAGTTGTCATTGGATACGGTCAGCTGAAAAAGGCCAGCGTTGTCGGTGCCATTTCACAGGTGAAGGGTGATGAGCTCATGAAAACAGGTGGTGTGAACAACCTGACCAATGCCATCACCGGGATGCTCCCGGGAGTCGTTACCATACAAAATACAGGTGAACCCGGTGCAGATGATGCGACCATCTATATTCGTGGTCAGACCACCTGGAACAACGCACAACCATTGGTACTTGTCGATGGTGTAGAGCGTGCCATGAATGAGATCGATCCACGGGAGGTCGAGAGTATCTCCGTACTGAAAGATGCGTCAGCAACTGCAGTATACGGAGTAAAAGGAGCAAACGGTGTAATCCTGGTCACCAGCAAGCGTGGTCAGAAAGGAAAGCCAAAACTGAATTTCAGTGCCAACACCACGGTGAAGACCTTATCCAGGATTCCAAATATGCTCTCGGCGTATGAGGGACTTAAACTCAGGAACGAAGCCATTGAAAGAGAGATCAATATCAGTGAGCAGAGTTGGGGTTGGTACGTCCAGGAAGAATTCCTCGAATACTATCGTACCCAGGAGTACCCGGAAATCTTCCCGGATGTGGACTGGCAGGAATACATGGTGGAAGACTATACATTGAGCCACCGGATCAATACGAATGTAAGAGGAGGTACCGATTTTGTTAAGTATTTTAGTTCACTGTCCTATATTACAGAAGGAGACATTCTTGGCACAAGGGATTATGGCCAGGGGTATGATCCGAACTTTTCTTATGACCGTTTCAATTTCAGGAGTAACCTGGATTTCTCCCTGACAAAAACAACAACCCTCAGCGTCGATGTTTCAGGGTATTATTCCTCTAAAAGGGAGCCTGCCGGAGGCGGTTCACTCTATTGGAGAGGTGTATACAAGATGCCCAGGGAACTTTTTCCCATGCGTTATTCCGATGGGTATTTCGGACAAACCTCGCGTTATGAAAGGTATGCCAACCCGGTAGCCGAGCTGAATCTGAAAGGATATGAACAGGACAATCGAACACAATTACTGACAGATTTCAAACTGGATCAAAAACTGGACTTTATTACAGAGGGATTATCGCTCAATGCAAGATTCTCTTATGATAATGTGTACCGGACCAGGGGACCCAATATTGATGACCAGGGAAGGGTATATAAGTACATTGTTCCCGATGTGTGGTTACAGGCAATGAACGAAGAGAATGATTCGATCAGGGCATACCTGGAAGATGTAGCTGTAGAATACGATTTACCTTCGACCTTCGGAGTGGAAACCCACCAGTTTAACTATGTGGACAGGCCTTACACGGTGAGCCCGGAAAGTGCAATGAGCAATGTATTTCGTAATATCTTTTACCAGGTTTCCCTGAATTATGAAAGATCATTTGGCCGGCATGATGTAACCGGCCTTGCATTGTTCAACAGGGAAGAAAATGCCCGGGGAGCCGAATTCCCCCATTACCGTGAAGACTGGGTAGGACGTGTCACCTATAATTTCGATCAGCGGTATTTCCTGGAAATTAACGGTGCATACAATGGATCAGAAAAATTCGGACCGGAATACAGGTTTGGTTTCTTTCCTTCATTCGCTGCAGGCTGGATCATCTCTAATGAACGGTTCTTTGAAGGAATCTCAGAACAATTCAACAAGCTGAAGATAAGGTATTCTGATGGTAAAGTAGGTAGCGATGCCGGAATCGAAAGGTGGTTATATATCGGAGGCTGGGAAATCCCCGGAGGCAGGATGCAGTTCGGATATCCGGACCTGCAACCGGCCTACCCGTTTTACAGCGAGGCAATCATACCGAATCCCGATATCCACTGGGAAGTGGCGCACAAACGGGATATCGGACTCGAAACTTCCTTCTTGGATTACATGCTTTCACTGGACTTTGATTTTTTCTGGGAAAACAGGACAGATATTTTCGTGGCTGCCGAGGACCGTAATATTCCAGTATGGTTTGGAGCCGATCCGGTGGCTGGTAATATTGGCAGTACCGAGAGTAAGGGATGGGAAGTTGAGGTCAGGTTCAAAAGACAGAGCCCATTCGGACTGAGGTACTGGTTGAACGGCAGCTATGGATTTGTCAGGGACAAAGTAGTATTTAAGGAAGATCCTGAACTTCAACCGGCTTATCAGAAAGAGGCCGGATACCAGATCGGGCAGACCAGGTCGCAGCTGACCGGCGGATTTATGCACACATGGGATGATGTTTATACCAGCACGCTTGGGGAGAACAATGCGGACAGGATTCCGGGTGATTTCTATATTGTTGATTATAATGCAGACGGGATCATCAATAGTTTCGACCGGGTTCCTTATGGTTTTCCTTCACGTCCGCAATACAATTACAACCTGTCAGCCGGGATAGATTATAAGGGATTCAGTGCAACAGTGCAGTTCTATGGCGTGCATAACGTGAACCGAAACATCAGCATAGGCGAGTTTGCGGGGGATCATGCAGTGGTGCGTCCGTTCCACCAGACAGATTCCTGGACCCCAGAGCGTGCAGAAACAGCTACATATCCTGTGCTCAGGTACCAGGCAGGATCTCCAAAAGGTTATTACAACATAAAGAATGCATCCTACCTCAGGTTGAAAACAGCCGAGTTGGCCTATAACCTGAATGCCCGGTTTCTGCAACGACTCGGTATATCCAGGTTACGGGTCTTCCTGAATGGTAACAATATCTTCCTCTGGAGTAAAATGTTGGAAGACAGGGAAGGCGGATCTTACGATGACAGGAATTACCCGATGGTGAAACGTTACAATTTCGGGGCAAATATAACTTTCTAAAATAAAATCTCAGAACGATGAAATCAAAAATCATATATATACTAACTGCGTTGCTACTGGCAGGTATGTGGTCATGCGAGGAGTATCTCGATAAGGTGGAATCATCTGACCTGACAACCGCTGATGTTTTTGGAACGTATACCCACTTCCAGGGATTTCAGGATCAAATGTATGACCTGATGGTTCCTTATAACAATTTTTATAACAACACCTCATACAACTACGGGGATCATGTCATCGCCAATGCAAGCGGAATGCCAAGTTTTACATTCGACCGTGGTGACTATTGGTCATGGAAATCTCTTAGCCGGTCTGTTTTTTCAGATAAGGATGATCAGGGAATGTGGGACGATGGGTGGAAATGCATACGCATTGCCAATATATGTATTGCCAATATTGACGAGCTGAAGGAAGCCACCGGGGAGCAGCGGGAACTACTGCTGGGTCAGGCATATTTCATGCGCGCATACTTTCACTGGGAGATCATCAGGGCTTTTGGCGGAATGCCGTATATCGATGTTGTATTACAGCCCAACGATGACATGAGATTCTCAAGACCTAGCTACCAGGAAGCGAATGCCAAATTGGTTGAGGACCTTGACAGGGCGATTGACCTGCTTCCGGTCGACTGGGATGAAACCGACCTGGGACAGGAGAAACCTGGCGCCAACCGCGGCCGGCCAACAAAGGGAGCTGCTCTGGCGTTGAAAGCAAAGTCAATTCTGTACGCCGGCAGCCCTTTAATGAATAATGAATCTACTGGAAGTGGTTTTGTATACAACCAGGAATTAATGGAACAGGCAGCCGCTGCTGCGCATGAATTTCTTAAGCTGGTCGACGGTGTGCATTATGAACTGCTTCCCCTGGAAAACATATCTGACATTTTTTACAGCCTGGACGGTACCGTTACTTTCGGCACGTCGAATATATGGCAGCGAATACATGAGCCCAATAAATATGGTTTCCGAGGATATAAAAACCAGGGCGTTGGCCGGTTGTTTTTCGGAGGCAGACTCGGACAGGTGCAAAACTGTGAAGCTCCTACCGAAAACCTCATTGAATTATTCGAAATGCAGGCTACAGGATTACCGGTTGATGATCCTGCCTCAGGTTTTGATCCTTCAAATCCATGGGAAGGAAGGGACCCACGGTTCAACGAATTCATCCTGACCGACGGCACGCGATGGGTGAAATCCAAACCGGAATCAGATCCCCAGGCCTATCTGCAGCTTTACACTTCACCAACACAAGGACTGGATCGCGGTTCAGAGGGCTCCCTGACAGGCTACCTGGTGAAAAAATTCTGGCCCTACGGAGTCAATTCCATTGACCAGGAATGGGGTGAATTCTGGTACAGGACCCCGGTATTACGCGTAGCAGAAATGTACCTCATTTATGCTGAAGCTGTGAACGAGGCATATGGACCAACTACCGCACCGACCTTTAACGGGGAAACCGGGTTAACAGCAGAAGAAGCCCTGAATATGGTAAGGTCCAGGGCAGAAATGCCAGGCGTGCATTCAAAGTTCACTGGTTCCAAAGAAGCACTCAGGGAGCGAATACGCGTTGAGCGAGCGGTTGAATTGTGCTTTGAAGGGCAACGGTGGCACGACATCCGCAGGTGGCATGTGGGACATCTCCCAGAATATAAAACACTTTACGGACTGAATTTTGACAAGGACCACACCACCTTCTCGAAGACATGGCTCCTGGACAGGGTCTTTGATGAAAAACATTACTGGCTGCCTCTTCCACTGGACCAGGTACTTCAATATGAAGGTTATAAACAAAATCCCGGATGGTAATTTAACTGCTAATCTTTTACTGCAATGAATTATAAAAGACCTAACATCATGAAACTATTGCTCCGGACACTATTACTCGCATGCATTATTTATTGGGTTCCGGAACCTGCTTACGCTCAGGAAAAAGGCTTGGTTGAAGTATCAGTGAAGGTTACCGATCAATCCGGAACACCCATACCGATGGCCAGGATATATTCTGAAAGTTCAAATTTCACAGCAACGACAAATGAGGACGGTAAATTCTTTGTTCAAACTACCGAAGATGATGTGCTGTTCATTGAGGCAGACGGATTTAAATCAACGACTATGAATGCAGGATCGGTGCAGGGTATTGAAAGATCAATTCGTTTGACTGTTTTACCATACGGGCTGAGAGAAAGTGATGATGTCCGGGTGCCGTTCGGAACATTGAAAAAACGACAACTCACAGGTCCCGCCTATACGATCAGAGCAGATGAATTATTGAATTATGATAAAAGACAAAGTGTAACAGCGGTATTGAACACAAGAGTACCAGGTTTATTCGGTAACCTCAACAACAGGGGCATTGGTAGTGCAATTACGATTGTGGATGGCGTACCTCGCCCTGCAAATGACATCAATCTGCAGGAGGTGGATGAAATCACCTACCTGGCGGATGCAGGCACTAGAATGCTATATGGGACACAGGCAAATAATGGTGTCATCCTGATCACCACGAAAAGAGGTCATCCTTACAAGAAAAAAATAACAGTCTCTGCTGAACAGGGCATCGATGTCCCGGTCAGCTACCCTGATTTCCTGAACGCATATGATTATGCCAGGCTGTACAATGAAGCCAGTGTCAATGACGGACTTGAACCGTTTTATGATTCAGCTGCCCTTAACGGATTTCAGAACCAGGCAAATCCACTGCTCTACCCAGATGAAAGCTATTTCAATGACAGGTACCTGAGAAACTTTCGCCCTTTTTCAAATGTGATCACTGAGTTTTCTGGTGGAAACGAGCAGGCACAATATTACATGAACCTGGGATGGACATCCACCGGGAATATATTAACAGTTGGAGAAGGGGCCAATGAGCGTTCCGACAGATTCAATATCAGGGGAAATGTTGATTTCCAGGTGACTGACCAGATCAGTATGAACCTGGATGTTGTGGGCGTATTCGACAGGGAACACGGACCCAATAATAACTTCTGGAGCAATGCTGCCACTTTCCATCCTGACTGGTATCCAGTGCTTATCGATACCAATGATGTATATATACCCAATCCTGATGAAATTACAAACACGGTCGCGGACGGAAAACTGCTTGGGGGAACATCACAATACCAGTCAAACATCTATGGCGATCTCGTCTTTGATGGATACACTGACCGCCTTGACAGGTTCGGACAATTCAATACCGGCCTGGATTTTGATCTGGATGAACTGGTCCGGGGATTGACGGCTCATGCTTACCTGAGTTTTGACATTTATAATTTCTTCCGTACCACGCAAGACAATGATTATGCAGTTTATGAAGCAGAATCCTATAATGAAGATACGGTAACCGTTGACAAGATCGGAGTAGATAATTTTACCGGCAGCCAAAATATTCGCGGAGTAACTTTTTACAGGAACTTTGGATATTTCGGTACACTGAAGTATGCAAGATCTTTTAACAACGAACATGTAATCGATGCCACTGCGGTGGCCTATTCAGACCGGTTTATTAATGAGGGTGAAATTCATCCCTCAATGCATTTACATTTCGGACTCCGGGCAAATTACATGTACAGGAATAAATACGTGCTGCAGGTAAGCACGGCATTGCCCGGATCATCCAAACTTCCGCCGGGGGACAAATTCGGACTTTCTCATTCGATAGGACTGGGGTGGGTGCTTACCGGGGAAGATTTCCTGGCTGCCTCCAGCTTGATAGATTACCTCAAGCTTAAAGCATCGCACAGCATCATGAATACCGAAGAAGGGCTGAATGATTATTACATGTATGATATCAGCTATTCCCGTGGCGCAACCTTTACATATGATGACGGAAGTCACGAAAACAGGATTCTCACCATTGGAAATCTTGCCAATCCTTTACTGTCTTATGCCAGGAGAAGAGATGTAAATATGGGAATAGAGGCAATGCTGATGGATTATCGCCTGTCCGTTACAGCAAATTATTTTTACTCTAATTCATATGATGAAGTAACAGCCATAAGCAATCAGTTCCCTGCATACCTCGGGAACATCAATATTTATGAAAACTATGAAAGCTTCCTGGACCAGGGAGCTGATTTCAGTCTCAACTATAAATCAAGCTTCTCCGATCTGCATATTGATCTTGGAATCACCGGTGTTTATTCAGTTCCTAAGGTTGTACGGATTGATGAGCCGAACTACGAATATGATTACCGGAAGCGTGAAGGCAAACCTTCAGATGCCATTTTCGGCTGGGTGGATGAAGGGTTTTACAGTGAAGATGATTTTAACGATGATGGTTCACTGTTGGAAGAAATACCCAATCCAACCTTTGGAAAAGTCCAACCCGGTGATATCAAATACCGGGATCTGAACGATGATGGAATCATAGACGAAAATGACCAGGAAGTAATTGGCAACAACAGTGCCAGGATGCAGCTTGGGCTGAACATACACCTGGTGTATAAAAATTTCGAATTCTTTAGCCAGGCCATCTACCAGGGCGGAGCAGACAATATATATGATTCGGAATATTACTGGATTTACGGTGATCGCAAGTATTCAGAGGTTGCATTGGGAAGATGGACGCCTGAAACCGCAGCATCAGCAACATATCCAAGATTATCAAGAGGAGATAATTCCAATAACTTCCGGAGATCTACTTTCTGGCTGGTTGATGATGATTATTTTACCCTGAGGGCTGTACAATTTACATACAGGCTTCCTGATGCATGGATGGCCAGTATGCCAACGAGCAGCATCAGGATCTATGCAAGAGGTCAGAATCTCTTAACACTCTCACCATCAAAGGAAAAGCGGCAATTAAATGTAGGCAGCTCACCGCAATTTCGTAATTATTCAGTTGGACTAACATTGACGTTTTAAATAAGGATTACCCTATGAATACGACCAGACTTGTAACTATTTTGAGCGGAATCATTCTCCTGGTGACTTCGTGCGAGGATGTGCTGGAACCCACCAGGGACAACCGGCTGTTTGAAGAGCAGGTTTTCGATAATCCGGTATTCGCTGAAGGACTTTTATTGAACGCATATCAGTCATTGCCCACCTCCTATTCGTTTGACGCAGAGGTTGCAACGGATAATGCTGTGACGAATAATCGTGGCAGTAATATGATCCGTATGGCAACAGGAGAATGGAAAGCCACCTTCAATCCATTGTCTGCCTGGAATTATGCATACCAGCAGCTGTATTATCTCAATCTTTTTCTTGAAAAATACGAAGACGTCGAATGGTCCTGGGAGGAAGAAGAGATCAATAAGAATTACCTGAAGCGGATGAAAGGAGAAGCACATGGTCTGCGCGCCTGGTATCAATACGAATTACTTAAGGCCCATGCCGGGTTGTCAGATAACAATGAACTGCTGGGATTTCCCATTGTAACCGAAACTCTTGGGGTTGAGGATGATCTCGAACTTCCAAGAAATACCTATGCAGATTGCTTGGAGCAAATACTTACTGACTGCAATACTGCACTGGCCAACCTGACTGATGAATATGTGGATATCGATGATCCATATTATGATGCTGTATTTGGTGAATCGTTTAAAAACCGCATCCAGGGCAAAGCGGTAAAGGCGCTTGCATCGAGGGTCACACTTCATGCCGCAAGTCCTGCTTTCACTGTAAATCTCTCAGCGAGTGAACAGTCGCAGCGTTGGGAAATGGCTGCAGAAAAAGCGGCTGACCTGTTGACAGAGATTGGAGGTCCTTCAGGTCTATCGCCAACCGGACACCAGTTTTACCTGGATAATGACGATGATGAGATCATCTGGAGAAGTGATTATGTCTTAAACAATGCCATTGAAGCCGAAAACTATCCTCCCACACTCTTTGGAAGGGGACGGACAAATCCGACACAAAACCTTGTAGACGCTTTTCCTATGGCAAGCGGATACCCCATTGACCATCCATCCAGCTTATACAATGCGTCAAATCCTTATGCGAACCGCGATCCCAGGCTGGATGAATATATCGTATTCAATACAGGAAAATTAAGAAATACCGTTCCAATTCTTACCCTGGTCGGAGTCACCAAGGACGGAAACAATGCCACAACGGAATCCACAAGAACAGGCTACTACCTGAAAAAATTCATGAATCCCGATGCAAATGTGGATCCCACCTTCACAAATGATGCACTTCATTTTTATACTTATTTCAGATATACAGAGGTTTACCTGAATTATGCAGAAGCAGCCAATGAAGCCTGGGGACCTGATGGAGATCCAAACGGATACGGATTTACTGCAAGGGATGTTATCGCAGCAATACGCAACAGGGCAGGAATTGAACAGCCCGACAATTATCTGGCAGAATTAACTACCAAAGAAGAAATGCGAGATCTTATTCATAATGAACGCCGGATAGAACTCTGCTTTGAACCCTTCAGGTTCTGGGACCTGCGGAGATGGGACAAGGACCTGACCGAATCATGTGAGGGCATGTTTATTACTTCCGACGGCGCACTTAATTACGACATCCAGGTGGTTGAAGAACGTGACTACGAACCATACATGATCTACGGACCTGTCCCCTATAACGAAACACTCCTGTATGATATCATACAAAACATGGGCTGGTAAAAAAAAGAATCGTTATGAACGCAATACAAAAAATTCATATGAGACGCATCATTCCACTAATAGCAACGCTGTTGATAGTAACCGGATGTGAACAAAAGCTACCTGAATTTCCGGATTATGAATACACAGCAGTTTATTTTCCTCTTCAATACCCCATCCGGACCTTATCAATGGGTGAAGAGACGACCTACGATAATTCCCTGGAGCGTGATTTGATTTTTCATATCGCTCCCAACATCGGTGGAATGTATGAAAATACAGAGTCGTGGACGGTGGATTTTGAAGTGGACGAAACACTTGCTCATCACATCGAAACTGTTGGAGGCGATACAATTTTGCCACTACCCTCCTCCTATTATACACTGACACCGGCTGACCAGGTAACGATTCCTCCTGGATCTTTCAAAGGAATGATCGAAGTGCAACTTACCGATGATTTCCTGCAGGATCCCCTTGCCTATGGCAACCATTATGTAATCCCCCTCAAAATAACAGATACCTCCGCAGATTCAGTTCTAAGAGGGTTGTCGGCACTGTCAAGTGATACTATTCCCGATCGGCGAAAGGCAGCCGACTGGAATATTCCTCCGAAAGACTTTGTATTGTATTGTATCAAATATGTAAATCCTTATCACGGAACCTATCTCCACCGTGGGATGGACATCATCTATGACCTGGATGAAAATCCTGTTGATACGGTTATTTACCGACAGTTATATGTCATAGATGATGAATTATGGCAACTCAATACCAGGGGAATGGATGTAGTGCATACCAGTGGAATTGCAAATTTCATCGGTGGTGCGTATAATATGGAATTAACCATAGATGAAACTTCAGGAGATATTGTGATAGACAGTATTTCAGGCATGGAATATCTTCCGACCGGAAGCGGCAGCTACGTAAAGGATGGTGGCAAATGGGGAGGTAAACCCAGGGATGCGATCTACCTCTCCTACTCATTTTCACAGGGAGATACACTGACGCACCAGGTCAACGATACCCTTGTATTCAGAAACCGGGGGATAAAATTCGAAGAATTTACTCCGGTATTCTCTACAGAGTAAAATATTACTCCGATTAGTAGATTATTAGATCATTATTAGATGTAAATCTTATTTTATACCTAACCAATAAAAAATATAGCTATGAAAAAACTATTACTATTATTTGCAATTACATTTGCAGCAAGTTCAATTTTTGCACAGTATCAGGGCGAACCATGGTATGGAACACCCTGGACGTTTGGGACCGATAGCATTGAAAATATAAATGTAGGTGAAACGGTCCAGGCAAAGAATGACGATGAATTTTTTAATGGCGTTGCGCACTCTGCTTATGATATAGGTGTGGTGGATACATTGATCAGACCTTCTGAAGATCCTACCGGCGAAAAGGTTGCTGGTTCAGGAGTTCAGAACGGTGGTGGCGTTAAAAATGATTTCAGGATGCGCCAGGCAGCAGCTGATGGCATTACACTGGATCAAAGCGATATCGATGCCTTTAACAGTCCGAACTATGGCGAAATTTTCTCTACACACCAGAACAGGGCAGTAACTGCGAAAACAGGTGGCTGGTATCGTTACACCTGTAGTTTTTCAGAGGCAGGAAATTACCAGATGGTGCTGCGTATGTGGGAGCACAATGATCCGGGATACACTGCATGGGTAAGAGTATATAATAAATCTGACATGGCACCCCTGTACCCATGGACAATGATTCATCCCGGAGAAAATGGTGAAGGCGTAATAGGTCTCCGTAAAATTGATATTACACAACCTTTCTGGGATACCAGTCTTCACGTGGTCAAGACCAATGGCGCCTACAATTGGTTTGATTTGGATGGTGTATTCACCCTTACGGGTGATGTAGTGGTGGAATTCTCAGATGTAGGACCGACAGAGGCACATGGAGAAAGTATACGACCTCCCGGATCAGGAAACTTCGGTGAATTTTCGTTCATGTACGTAGGTCCTGAAGCTGATGAATTTGCTCCTGTAGCAGACGTTATTCAGATGTCATATGATGACATGGAAACCATTAGTCTGACCATTTCAGAAAACGGAACATTGTACCTAGTCCCTGACGGTACAGCTCCAGAGGATGCTGAATCAGCGAAAATCGATAAGATGGAAATGACCACGAGTGATACCTACGAAAAAGATGTGAGTGAGCTTGACCTTGAACAGGATATCCAGATAATTACCATGGATGCAGCCGGAAATTCAAGGATTTCACCCACGATCAGCCTCGAAGCCGCATTTACAGTTGATACGACTGCAGGAAATAATGGCGACATGTTTTATTTTAACACAACACGTGCAGGGACCGTTTATCTTGTCCCAACCAATGTAAATGGGGATTTAACCAATCTCTCGATTGCGCTTGCATCAGCCAATGCAGACACCGCGCTTACAACCGGGGGGCTTGATTCACTTACGATTACAACACTTACCGGCGATGTAGACTGCAACTTGTGGTTTGTGGATGGAACTACTTCAGAAGTATCTGAACCGATCGCATTCCAGCTTGGCGAAGGTGGTGATCCGGCTTCTGTAGCATTTAATGAATTGAGTCGTGTAACGGTTGCAGCGGTCAATAATGAGATATTGGTACGTCACAATGCTGATTACAATACCATCAGGATATTTGATATTTTAGGAAAGCAGCATATCCGCGAGCATGTCAATACGCAGGAGATCCATCTTGATGCAAGCGATCTCACAAGCGGTGTATATATCCTTCGCATGTCAGGAAATGATGGTATTGTTAGCAAGAAATTCCTGCTCAGCAAATAAGAATCTCTCTGGATTTGAATAGATTTTAACAGATTCGTTTGGATGAACAATGGAGGGTGTCTTTAAAAGGCACCCTCCTTTTTCTTCCCAACAATATCACCCAACCTGAACCCTGATGATCTGATAAAGAAACAACCGGATCATACACAGGTAAAACAGTTGGGGACATTTATATTTCAAGTGATTTAAGAAAAGCCGAATAGGCCTTTTCAAGTTCCCTGGCCTTTTCAGGGTGATCTTCGTAACGGTTCCTCATCTCCGAAATGTCATCCGACAAGTTGAAAAGAAAAGCATCTCCTGCCATCGGCTCCGGGCGAATTCCCGGATATTCAGCCGGTGTAGCTTGTTCTTCCGGCGCAATGATGGTGACACCATCCGGGGCCCGCTTGTCCACCCAGTGCTCCAGGTCCACGGGACGATAGAACTTCGGGGGCTCCAAAAACAGTTTCCAGGCGCCGGACCGAACCGCGCGAATCTCTTCTCCACGCATGGTGAAAATGGGCCGGTGCGCTTTATGCTGCCCCTGCAATAACCGGGTAATATCTTCACCATCCAGCACCAGATCCTCCGGCACCTCTATACCCGCAATAGATAAAAGCGTAGGAAATACATCAGGTGACCAGCATGCTGTTTCAATAATTTTACCCTTGGGAAGCACAGCAGGGTAGCGGATCATAAACGGCACGCGCACTCCCCCTTCCCAATTGGTCGCTTTTTTTCCCTTCAGGGGCAGGACATTCCCGCCATAACTGGCACCATTATCAGACATGAATATGACAATGGTATGCTCCAGGACTCCCTCGTCTTTTAAGGTTGACATGACCTGGTCGACGGACCAGTCCAGCTCGCGGATCACATCTTCGTAAAGATCATCCGGGGTCTCCGGAGTGTAATAATCAGCAGAGGCTGCAAGGGGCTTGTGTGGCATGGCATGGCACAGGTGCAGAAAAAAAGAACCTGAAGCATTTTCCTTTATAAACCTGGTGGCGCGCTCCGTATAGGTTTTGGTAAGTATCGCCTGGTCAACCGGGTAACGCACCGTGTCCATATTTTCAATAAGTTGCACGGGGCGCATGTCGTTGGAGTAAAGTATTCCGAAATACTCATCAAAACCATGATTCACAGGAAAAAAAGAGGGTAAATGTCCCAGGTGCCATTTCCCGATACAACTTGTCCGGTATCTCTGTTCCTGCAACACTTCACCCAGTAATACTTCCGAATCACATATGCCTGTGTCATCAAATCTCCTGTCTGGTGCAGGATTGCGCACCATTCCATGCCGAAGTGGAAATCTTCCTGTCAAAAGGGTCGCCCGTGAGGGTGCACAGTAAGGTGTTGGTACATAAAAGTCAGTACACAGGACACTTTCGGCTGCGAGGTGGTCAATATGCGGGGTTGAAGTTGCGGTTTCACTGTAACATGAAATGTCGCCGTAGCCCATGTCATCCATGAGAAAAATAACTATATTAGGCAGGCTGCTTTCATGATCATTGGCAGAATTACATCCTAAAAGACAAATTGTGATTGCAACACCGAAAACGATTAATTTGATATTTCTTGAAATTGCCATTACAGTATATTAAGTTTTACCTATTTTTATCTAAATATATTTTTTGGCACTAACTGTTTACTAATTATCACTTAACCAGTTCTAATTTTCAATAGGTACTTAAACAATATTTTTTATAGCAAAAATTCAATGAGGATCATTGGCTATAAAATTATTACTGCACTCATTGTGACGCTTGCTTTACCAAATATGCAAGCACAGGACTATGGTTTGTTCTTTGCAGGGTACGATTCGCTTAAAGATAATAGAACAGGAATCGAACTGTTCCCTGGCAAAAGCAAGACGTTCAGGGATTCTTTCGAACTCTCTTTCGATCTTTCTCTACATGAAACAGAGAAATTCAATTTCGGATATGTACTTCGCGCAATACTTAATGAGAACCACAATGTGGACCTGTTGTACAGGTACCAGATGGGAAGTGAAACATTTAACCTTGTCAACAACCGGACAAAGACAGTAATAACGCACAGGATTGACAGGGAAATTCTCCAGGATCAATGGGTCACCTTCCGTATACAATTTCAACTCCTGGAAGATAGGATCGTATTCAAGTGCAATGATAAAACCTTTGTGCATGACAGCGCAGGTTTTAAGAACACGGCGCAACTGAAACTATATTTCGGTGCTATTTTTGAAGGCAGACAGGTAACCACAGAGGTTGCCCCGATCATGGTCCGGGATATCAGGATACGACAGGGAACAAAAACAATATATAACTGGCCCCTGGACGAGCACCGGGGAAAGGTTGCAACAGAAATTGTCAGGAACAGGCATGCGAAGGTATATAATCCCATTTGGCTGAGGATGCGTCATATGCAATGGAATCACGTTGATCATATCAGCATTGGAGGCTATGGTAAAATCATCCCTGACCAAAAAAATAACAGGATCTACCTGCTGGGACAGGATCAGCTTGTCACATATGACCTGTATTCTGGTGCTTTGGATACCGTCTCACTCTCTGAAGATCCTTTTCTTTTTATATCCCATTACCAGGGGGTATATGACGGAAAGAACATCGTTTCTTACAATCCGGATTCGAAACAGATGATCAAAATTGATCCGGAAACAGGTACTGTATTTAACCTGGTCGACAGTCTTTCACCGCGCAAGTATTTCCTCCACCACAACAAGTATGTCGACACAACCAACAACCTGCTGTATGTTGCAAACGGCTATGGTCATTATAACTACACCAATGAATTGATCATAGGAGACCTGGCAAATTATACATGGATGAATGTGCCTGAAAGTGGCAATATCTATGCTCCGCGCTATTTGGCTGCCAGCGGCTTTCTGCACGATACGATTTATATACTTGGTGGATATGGCAGCATGACAGGCGATCAAAGACTCAATCCACAATATTTTTATGATTTAAATGCCATTGCAATTAAGCGCTACAACTACAACAAAAAATGGGAATACGCATCTCCTGAAAACGACTTTTGTTTTGCGAATTCGATGGTAATTGAAAATACCAGCAGGAATTTTTATGCCCTCTCGTTTCCGAAACATAAATTCGAAACACAGCTTCAGCTTATAAAAGGCTCGCTCGATCGGCCGACACTTGAAAAGATCGCTGACCCCATTCCATACCTCTTTAACGATATCAATTCATATGCAGATCTGATCTACTTCGAGGACCTTGGTAGATTAATTGCTGTTACGATGTATTCCAAGGATTATAAGGCTTCTGATATTGATTTGTACAGTATGAGATATCCTCCCATAAAAGAACCATCTTCAATTGAGGAGGATGCAGGGCCATTAAAGACCGCTGGATATGCAATAATAATACTGGTCGCTGCAGGAACTTTGCTTGGAATAATGATCTACTGGAGAAGAAAGCTGTCAAAAAAGAAGTCACGGAAAAAGGATATTTTACTTGATAAAACCAACGGAAAAGTTACAGAAAATGCCATTTTCTTTTTTGGAGGATTCCAGGTCATCAACAGGGAAGGTGCTGATATTACAAAAAAATTTACAAAACTGTTGAAGGAACTCTTCCTTTATATAACCTTCAAATCAATCAGCAATTCGAAGGGAACCTCCACTGAACGTTTGATCGAGATTCTCTGGTTTGACAAAGATGCGAAAAGCGGACGCAATAATCTTTCTGCGAACGTAGCCAAACTGAAAGATATATTAAAGGAACTTGACGGTTGCACGCTGAATCATGAAACCGGGTACTGGAAGCTGATTTTTGATCCTGGCAAGATCTTTATGGAATACCTGGAAATAAAAAGAGTGTTGGAAAAGAAAGAAGAAGCGCTTACCGATGTATCCCTGAAGACATTGCTGGAAGCCGCCAACAGGGGACAGTTTTTATTGAATCTTGATTACGAATGGCTGGATCGCTATAAAGGAGAGATTTCTGATAAAATGGTTGATATACTGCTGTCGCATGCAAAAACACTTGATCCTGGAAAACATTCATCACTGATTATTCAGATTACCAACTCCGTGTTCAATTTTGACTCGGTTAACGAAGTGGCAATGGCCCTGAAATGCAGGACACAAAGCCAACTTGGGAAGCACAGCCTTGCGATGAAAACATATGAAGATTTCTGCAAGGAATATAAGGTACTGTATGGAGAAGATTTCGGCGAGCCATTTCGTTCGATTATCAATGAATCCTGACCTACATGCCATTGCATACTTAGTAATCAGCGATATTCTTTGATGAACTTTAGAACAGCGTCGCCTTTAACCGGGACTTGTTGCATTCATTGAATTTTTCCATTCCAGGATATTGTTTCGGAGACCGGCAGCCTGGTCAGGATATTCTTCACTCAATTCATTTCTTTCTCCAGGATCATTCACGATGTCATACAGCAAAAGTTCGCCATTTCTTTCCAAAATTGCTTTCCATCGACCCTCCAGCATTGCGACCGCACCCGCCTGCGTCCAGTACACCTCCTCTTCACGTACCTGGTCCCCTCCCAGGAATGCTGGTGAAACATCAATACCGTCAAAGGTTCCTTCAGGCATTTCCAGGTCACAGATTGAGGCGATGGTGGGCAGCCAGTCGGTACCGTGAATCACAGATGTTGCGTTCACCTTTCCTTCGGGAGTATTCCCATCCCATGCAACAATAAACGGAACCCTGATCCCGCCATCATGAAGGCTTACTTTACGCTCCTTGTATATTTTTGCTGAACCCACGCTATTCAGCAGATCCGGCCTTTCTTTATATCGCTCAACAACGCTTTCTGATTTCACTTGTGTTGCAAGTGGGCCCGGTCCATTGTCGCTTGTAAATACGATCAGTGTATTCTCTGCCAAACCTTCACGCTCAATGAAATCAAACAATCGTCCGAGGCCGCGGTCCATGGCAGTAACATCTGCACAATAGGCCTGCATGGCCTTGTCAATATCCCCATGTTCGGCAACAAACGTTAAAAATTCCTGTTGGTAGGGATTAAAATCATCAATATTCACTTCAAGTCCGGCGTACAATGACAACTGCTCAGGCGTCGGGTGGATATAGGAATGGGTGGGATAGATCCAGAGGTTCACATAGAAAGGTTTTTTCTCCTTTTCAGTCCTGTTTTGCCGGATAAAATCGATGGTCATGTCCACGTAAGCATCCGTGGTTTTTGCACGCCAGAACTCCTGGTCTCTCTCTTCCCGGCTCCAGGTGTTCACTTCGGCCCCTCCACGGAAATTGGTCAGGAAGTGTGCATCAATCCCAAAATCACCCGGCACATCTTCGGATTCCTTATCGCTTGTCAGGTGCCATTTCCCAAAATGTGCTACCTGGTACCCGGCATTTTTTAACATCCCGGTCACAGTAGGCTCCGTGGATCTGATCGTCCTGGTCTGATCGAAATAGCGTGCCGGAAACTTTCCGCTCATCAATCCATACCGGCTGGGTGCACACCAGGCGCCGGCCATATAGGCCCTATCAAACCTGATTCCATTGTTGGCGAGTTGATCAAGGTGCGGTGTCATGGCATAGGGATGCCCCGTACATTGCAGGTCACCCGCCCCCAGGTCATCCGCCAGGATAAAAATAATATTAGGCGGTGTTTCCTTCCCGTCCTGGCTACAACTGAATAGCCCTAACAATAATAACAATAGAAGCCCTTGTCTGATCATAATGATTCCATTTATTCGAGAGTAGTATTTAAATGCTTATTATAGATAGATATAAAACTCCTGTTTCCCGGGCAATTCACTCATCCTCCTTCTCCTGACCTTTGCGCTCTGGCTGGTATCGGCGCAGGCCATTCACTCTACGAACTCACCATAGGGCCTGCCTGGAAAGGATGACAGGTACTCTGTCAGAATAGCTTTCATCTCATCCGCCTTCCCGGCCTCCTGTTCGAAAATGTTATTCTGCTCCCTGGGATCAATCTCCAGGTTGTATAGCTGGTCGCGTTGAAAATAATTGGGATTCAGCAGTGCCGCATGGTACCCCAGGTGACTGTTCCTGAGGTAATAGGGTTGGGTATAAGTATGCCCGTTCCATCCTGTAAACACCGTGCCTGCTTCCATCTGCTCCCTGGATCTCTCATCGTAACGCACGGTAATGTATTTCCAGTCTTTGGTCATCACCCCCCTTGCAAATCCGATCTCAAAGAACAGGTGTTCATGCAAAGGTGACATATCGCCCCTAAGTGTATTTTTGAGACTTACACCATCCAGGTGTTCTGCCGTGGAGAGATCTACGCCAGCCAGGTCCAGAAAAGTTGGAGTGAAATCAATATTCTGTACCAACTCGTCGTACACCATCCCCGGTGCGATGCCTTCAGGCCAATGCATCATGAGGGGTATCTTTACGCCTCCTTCATAAACGGTTGACTTTGCAAAATTGTAGTTCCCATGATCGGAGCATATAATAATCAAGGTGTTGTCCAGGATTCCTTTTTCCTCGAGTTTGTCGACAACAGATCCTACGGCGTGATCGAACCAGGTGAGCCAGGCATGGTCGGGATCCTTCCCTGCCGCCCTGACCTCTTCCAGTATCTTATCCCGTTCCGGCATGTTTTCAAACGGATCTTCTACATAGCCTTCCCCGGTAAATCCCGGGTTGGCATCGAGCCCATACACATATTCACCATTCCGCCGGATCCACGGGGCGGGTCCATGTGGTACCATCTCACTGTAATACAGAAAGAAAGGCTCATCCCCGGCCTGGTCGATAAATTCCAGTGCCGCCTGGTTTTTCCATTCGATATTATGCACGTTCAGTGAGTCGTTATACAACTCCCTCAAATTGGCTGCATAAATACCGTTGGCATA
>CAYOSB010000031.1:0-3543 GCA_964406495.1 uncultured Bacteroidaceae bacterium
AATGAAAAGGGACAGTGAATTTATGAATCGCTCAATTTAGGTAGTAATATCTCAGGCAATAAAGTATCCGGAATAGTACAAGGCGAAAAAGGGCATCGTACCATGTTCTGTAAAGTTAAGCAAGGCGATATGGTTTTTTGGAAACCAGTACATATCGAGGTTGTTGATGGATTGGGAATTACCGCAAATGAGGAAAGCGATTCTTTGAGCTTTTCATTCGTAAATAATACTCAAAAGGAGCTTAAAGGAATATTGAAGGTAAATAACAATACAATATCAGAAGTAAACATCCCGGCAAAATCAGGAAGTGAAAATTTTATATTCTCTGCGCCTTTAGCTTTAATGGGTACCAATAAGATTGAGTTGAAAACAGAACAAGCAAACTATTCTCTTCAGACGATTAACTGGAATATAAAGAACGCCGATAATGTAACATATCAAACCATAGATATTAAAGATCAATTAAATGAGAAGCTCAATGATATCTTTGAATATGGTAAATACATGTCACCCCGCTCTCCATATACTACGCTCCAGGTTCCGACGCAAGGGATGGGTAATTGGTGTCATCCTTATGATTTAGAAGAAATAGATGATAGTGGATTAAGGGAAAAAGCAGGAGCAAACAACTTATTTAACGGGCCTGGCAATATTCCCTTTTCGACCCCTGGCAGTGCCGGGAAAAACAATATAGCATTTTCTACTTTATGGAATAATTATCCGGATAGCTTAAGTTTCGCATTAAGTGGTAAAGCTGCTCATGCCTATCTGTTAATGGCCGGTTCATCCAATCATATGCAGGCAAATTTTGTGAATGGAATTATTAAAGTGAAATATAAAGATCAAAGTGAGGAAATCCTGGAGTTAATTCTTCCTGATTCCTGGGAACCAATAGAACGATATATTTATACAGATGGTTTTGCTTTTACCAGAAATACACCAAAGCCTTACAGGGTAGAGCTGTCAACTGGTGAGTTAATTCGCGATCTTAAGCCGGATGTAAATTCAGCGGGACCTGTTTACATAAAAGGTGGTGCAGCTATTGTTTTAGACATCCCCCTGGATAACAACAAAGAACTGGAATCATTAAGTCTTGAAACCAGAGCAAATGAAGTTGTCATAGGAATAATGTCAATTACGCTTTTGAAATGAAATTAAATAGTTCTTGAACTATGTTCGCTGTAAATTTTTCAGATTAAAAAAATGATGAAACCATTAGTCAAATCGATATTCATATTATTATTTGCAGTAATTTCAACTGCTCTGTACAGCCAGCAAAACGTAACTACATTCGTATCAACCAGTGAAAAAACAGCTTATATGGGCAATGGGATTGTTTCAATTTCCATAAACAGCGCCGGACAGGTCAGCTCACTTAATTACAATTCAAAAGACTTAGTGGAGGCCAGTAAAGGTGGAAAGTTTTATTTCAGTTATAACGATCAGCATGGATACCATGGATTAAGTCCCGATGCTGTAAGAATAGAAAAACAAACGGATGATTATGCTGAAGTTGTTTATTCCCATACCACGGGTGACTTACACATTGAACAGGCATACATTTTACTTAAAGGAGTTAGCGGCATATACAGCTATATCACTGTTAAAGGGACACCCACAACAGTTAGTTTGGGTGAAATGCGGATAGTATACCGTTTGAGTCCAACCCTGTTTGATTATGGTTACGTGACCGATAAAATGCAGGGGGAATTACCTTCCATTGAAGATATGATCACCGCCAATGCCAATTCGATACAGGATGCTACCTATTTGATGCCGGACGGATCAATCTATACAAAATACAATTGGGCCAACTACATTGATGAAGATAGCCTGCATGGTGTTATATCTGATAATGAAGGTGTCTGGGCCATTGCTCCAAGCAATGAATTTATGAATGGAGGACCCATGAAGCAGGAGTTAACGGTACATACAACCACAACAACACCCCTGATACTCCAAATGTTACAGGGATCACATTTTGGAGCTGGCGCACCGGACTATTCAACAGGTGATGAAAAGATATACGGGCCCTTTTTTATCTATGTCAACTCGGGGGACACCCATGAAGAAATGATAGAGGATGCAAAGGCTCAGGCTTCACTGCAGAAATCTTTATGGCCCTTTAAATGGTTGTCAAATCCTTTATATCCAAATGAAAGAACAGAGGTTAAAGGAAAAATAATGGTGCCATTTGGCTTGTCCCCGAAAAACATCCAGGTGGTTCTCGCTCAACCTGGGATGCCCATATACGAACAGGGAAAGAAATATATGTACTGGGATTTAACAGATTCCGATGGACGGTTTACCATACCTCATGTCAGGGCAGGCAAATACACACTTTATGGATATGCCACAGAAGGTGAAATTACAGATATCCTTACCCTTGACAATATCTCCGTTTCAAATTCCATTACAGATCTGGATACCATCGACTGGACAGTAACAAAATATGAAAATAAACTCTGGCAAATTGGAGAAAATGACAGGCGTACCACAGGATTCAGAATTTCAGACTCGCTTAGAGCATATGGTTTATTCGATCTTCCTCCAGCCGATTTAAACTATCAAGTTGAGACCAGTACAGAAAATGATTGGTATTATGCCCAGACTAAAAAAGGTACATGGACAGTTTCTTTCAATTGCAATACCACCAGCACAGGCAATGCTGTTTTAACTGCTTCCATTGCAGGTGCAGCAAGAGACCCTGAGGTTGAAGTGTATGTAAATGATAGTTTAATAAAGACCTGGTCTTTCGGCAATGATGGGACGGTATACCGGAGTGCAGTCCTCAGTGGCCGTCATCAGCTTAAATCAATTGCCTTCCCTGCCTCCTATTTAATAAAAGGAGAGAATACAGTCAAATTTAAAATGACCGGCGTAAAAGAAAAGGGAGGGTTAATGTATGATTGCATTAAACTGGAAGCAGGCAAAATATTAACAACTGACTACAATGCCTTTCCGGAATCAAATGCTACCTGGTACCAATATTATTACCCTGAGAATTACTGGGAGACTGGAAATGCTCCGGAATCCATGATTTTTGGTTTGCTGGACCAGGACACCCTTATAAACGGTCTTCAATACAATAAACTGTTCAGGTTTTTTACGGATCCACCCGACCCTTCTTCTGCTTTATGCATTGGGGCCCTCCGGGAAGATGATAATAAAAAAGTTTATTACCGGGGGGAGCATCCTTTTTCCTACCCGGTATCGGACACCGGGGAGATTTTGCTGTATGATTTCTCGGTAAATGTGGGGGATACTATCCACGATGGACTGTTCACCACCAATGAATACCTGGTGGTGTCCGAACGGGATACAATCAGAATCGGGGACACATACAGGAAAAGAATACATTTCAAGAATTTCCCGACGACAAAGTGGATAGAGGGAATAGGAAATGAGAGGGGCTTGCTTTTTTATTCCGGAGAGCTTCAGATAAATGGATTATGGGGAGACCTCACCTGTTTTTTTCAGGACGGCACAGAACTGTACCATAATTCAAGTTATGTGAATTGTTCTGAAAATATGCCAAATGAC
>CAYOSB010000031.1:3553-24482 GCA_964406495.1 uncultured Bacteroidaceae bacterium
CCTGCAATAGAAAATTCAGGCATCCGGATCTTTCCGAACCCATCCAATTCCGGTTTTATGAACATCAAAGCATCCTATCCTATTAAATCTATAGATCTTATAAATACCAGCGGTCAAGTAATCATGACCTTTCTAAATTTACAGGGTAAAAATCACCGGGTTCAGACTGGCAAACTAAATCCCGGATTTTACATTCTCCGTATGAGAGATGTCCATAATGAGATTCACAATGAGAAATTGTTGATTAACTCTTATTAAACCCTGTAATTTTTCTAACAACTGTATTTGCTTGAAAATAAATTTTAACCTTTATGAAAAGAATATTCGTATTATGGGTTTTTATCACAGCCCTGCTATCATCCTGTACTAAGCCACCAAAACCAAACATTGTATTCATACTGACCGATGATCAGGGCTGGGCTGATATGTCCGGACACGGGAACCCGCATCTCGAAACGCCCAATATTGACCGACTGGCTAATGAATCGGTGGAATTGACAAACTTTTATGTTTCACCCTTATGCTCCCCTACCCGTGCCAGCCTTATGTCAGGGCAATATGCCTTTCGTGCCAAAGTAGTGAGTACGGGTCAGGGACTTAGTTCCATTGACCCGGAGATCAATACATTGGCGGAACGACTGAAAGAAAACGGATATTCAACAGCGCTGTTTGGAAAATGGCATCTGGGGGATGTCTATCCTCACCGGGCCCAGGACCAGGGATTTGATGAGGTTCTGACGCATATTAACGGAAATTTGCAGGCTTACCCTCCCTTCAATCCCTATCTGAATCCCACTCTGATTCATAACGGAACCGAGGAGAGGCATTCCGGCTATTGCATGGACATTTTTACCAATCATGCCATTAAGTACCTCCATGAAAACAAGGACAAGCCCTTTTTTGTGTACCTGCCAACCAATACTCCCCACCGCCCATTGGAAATTACCGAGGAATACCTGGTAAAGTATCGGGAGATGGGACTAAAAGACCAAACCGCTCGTGTTTATGCCATGGTTGAAAACATCGACGATAATCTCAAAAGGATGGAGGAGGCTCTTGAAAAGGAGGGCCTTTCAGACAATACAATTTTCATTTTCATGAATGATAATGGCCCTACCTCCCTCGAAGATGACCGGTACCTGGCGAACCTGCGCGGCAAAAAAACCTTTGTTTATGAGGGTGGCATCAAGGCAATCTGTCTTATAAAATATCCGGATGCCTTTCAGGGGAACAGAAAACTGGATCAGCTCTCTGCCCACATCGATATACTGCCCACCCTGATGGATCTTTGCAATATTCCTTACACTCCGGATGAACTCGACGGAATCAGTCTTGCTCCTTTATTAAGGGGTGAAGCAAATTCCCTTCCTGACAGGTATCTGTTCTGGCAAAGCCACCAGGGAATGCCACAGGAAGAGAGAGCTTTTGCAGTTCGGCATGGCAATTTCAAACTGGTCCAGCAGAACAAAATAAACGGATCATTTGACCATGAAATTGATGCAAAATTTGAGCTTTTCAATGTTGCTGAAGATCCCTACGAAAAGGAAAACCTGTTGGGAACATACCCGGAAATTAAAGATGAATTGCTGGGGGAGTACCAAAAATGGTTCAATGAGGTAACCGGTGATTACGCTAATCTTCCCTATTCCATTCTCCTGAATCCGGCAATTCAAGACCCTTTAGTTCTTACCCGAAGGGACTGGCTTGGTACCACGAACATACAGGATAATGAAACGGGTTACTGGATTGTTGATGTCAAAGAAGATACCGATTATACTATGGAAACAAGTATCCGCCGAACCATGAAAGAAAACTGCATCATCAGGATAGAATGCGACAATCTGAGTTGGGATGTCCCTATCCGCCGGAATACCCGTTCAAACAATATCTCCCGGATTACTATCCCGGCAGGTAAACACAGGATTACCGGGAAAGTAATAGTTGCCGGGAAACATGTCGGTGGAGTACACTATATCAAGCTAACAGGGCTGAATAATTGATAGCATGCAGCACTGAATGAACAAAATCCGCAGTGTTTTCATGAGTATATGTTATTGTTTAATAAATGATTGTACATATCTCTTCTTCTCGCCTGAAATTTCAAACAGGTAGATGCCAGGTGACCAGCCCCTTACATCAACCTTAATACTGTTTTCAATTGCTTCGGACTTCAGATTTTTCTTGAATACCTGTATACCTTGCTGATCGTAACAATTCAGAAGTATCTTGCCTGCATCCGATGGGAATGAAAATCCTGATAATCTTACAATACCTTTCCCAGGATTAGGATAGATTGAGAATCTGAAAGGATAGATTATATCAGTAACCCCAACAGTTTCTTCTTTGGCATTGGATATGCTTAAGAATCCATACTCCCTCAAATATGTTGTATCCCATGCAAGACCCTCTCCGGGAGATACGGGCAGTATCGTTTTAATGTTTCCACTTATACTGTCTGCTTCGAGAATCTTATATGAATCACTGAGGGCAAAGCTTCCCCCGTCATTATTAGTAATATAAAGTATTCCATCGAGGCTAAGGTGCCCCTTCACAACAAGCTTATCTGCTGTTTTATCTATGGTATTCAGTTTTACTGAGAGATATGAGTTAGGTTGGAATTCAACATCATTGTTGACCGTAAAATTTCCCAATTCGGATCCCCTGCCCATAGATACAGAAGCCTCATTTTCTATGGTAAGCTTACCTGCTATTGATCCATTTCCGCGAAGGGCCCCACCTGTGCGAACGAAGACGTCTCCGCTACCTGTAGCAGAACCGCTGGTATTTTCAATATTTAAAATTCCACCCCGGACCTCAGTTATACCGCTATATGTATTTGCATGGGTGAGCGTCCAGTTGCCGCTCCCGTTCTTAATAACCGAGGTTTTGGCCCCGTTGTTTTTAAACTGCCTGTTCGAGATTAATCCATGGAATTCTGCATTTGTATTCCTGTCCCCTATAATCCATGTAATGGTATTGCTGACCTGTCCTCCAGCGCCAAGTTCGGATGTTGCTGTCCCGGAGAGTTCACCGATTTTTATACTTGCATCCTCTGAATTTAAATATACGATCGCCACATCATCTGAAAGCTCAATGGCTGCTTTCTCAAAGCCATTTTGATTACCAACCAGGAATGTGGCATCCTGTGCGTCAGTACTTACCAGTATCCGGCCCATAAAAGCAGACCAGTCCACATCCAATTCAGACCTGACAAACGGCGTAACCAGATTCAGGGTGCCACTACCTTCCAGTGAACCAATAAGACTGCTCCTGCCATCCAGATATAACCAAGAGTTTGATCCCTGTGGTATTACCAGATCAAAATCGCAATTATCAGTATCTGAATTGTTATTATTGAACATTGTAAGTGTCGCATTTTTAAGTATGACCTTTCCTGATCCCAATCCCCCGATATTAGCTTCTTCTGATCCCAAAATAACTGTACCATCCTCTATAAGTAATCCACCGGACCAATCACTTATCGCAGACAGGGTGAGGTCACCGTTTCCAATTTTTTTAAATTGTCCATCTCCTGTGATAGATCCTTTCAGGGTCAAACCTGAAGATGTACCGGTGAGACTCAGCGTACCTCCTTTTGAGTCAATGCTCATACCGCGGTCGCTTACAGAAGATTTTGTAAGTCTGAGTGTACCGCCATTCAGAACAAGGTTTGAGGGATCTGAGGAAGAGGCTCCAAGGGCACTTGGTTTACCCCCGTTTTTCAATCCCTCAATCTTCAAGGTTCCTTCGTTAATATTCACGGATCCTGTAAAATCATGATTTCCAGATATATCTAGAATCCCTGAACCCTGTTTTATCAGCCCCCCCGTTCCGCTAATTACTCCATTGCCTTCCAGAGTATAATCAATTGATGCATCCATAAGAATCTGGCCTGTATAAAGGGATTCAACGACGTTCACGGTTGTATTGGGACTTGCTGAGTCATTAAAGATGACGCTGTCACCGGGAACAAACCAGTCAGGTGTGCCATTGTTAAGCCAGTTCAACTGGCCTGCAAGATCCCAGTCATTTGAAGAACCTCCCTTCCAAACAATGCTTCCCGGGTCCCTGAGTTTTATTACCTCAAGTAGCAAGGCTTCACCATTATCAATTAATTTGTATGGAATTCCTTTCAGGCCTGTGCATGAAATCGAATTAGCGTCTCCTTCGAAGCTGCCACTGTATTGAATCAGGGAGTACTGCCCGGTCTCAAGTGACCCATCCAGTAATTTTATCTCAAGAATTGTATTCTCGCTGAGAATCAGATCTCCCTGAATTATTAAAATATCATTGGTCTTGAGCAAGCCACTGCTATCATCTGAAAGGTCGAAGTAAAGTGTCGACGTACCTTCAATATACAATGAATCTTTGATTATCAATGTGTCAGCATGACCTATTCCAGTGCCAATGATCAATTTCCCCTTTTCATGGAGTGTGAGTCCTTTTCCAAAAGTTCCACTTCCTCCTGCACTAGCGTCATTATGCACGCTCACAGGACTTTGATTATGATTTCCATTGATAAACAGACTGCCCTGCCAGATATCCGTTTTACCAGTGAAATCATGGTCTGAATTGAGTGTCAGAGATCCTGCACCGGCCTTTAATATTCCCATCTCTCCTGTCAGACTTCCAGGTCCGTCGAGTGTATAATCCTGGGGGGCATAAACGGTCACTTTGGAAGGATTCAGATCACCCGTGATGGAGATTGTCCCTGTTCCAGAACCTGTAAGGTCAAAAAGTACATCGTCCCCATTCTGGAAAGCAGCAGGTGTACCGTCCTGGGACCAGTTATTGGAGGAAAGATCCCATGTGCTGCCGGTGGTCCATTTTAGTTTTGCCCGTACTATAGGAGGAGGGGGAGGATCTGCCATGCCATGCCCTAAAAAGAAGCTGGTATGGGGAGGCTGATTGTATGCCACATTCTGCCATGCAAGAGACAACCTGTATTGTGGATCGTGAAGCAAGGTAAAAAGCCGACGATTTGTTAAGGATGTACTTGCGTATAACCTGAGATAGTTATTATCGGCCGTACTCCAGATAACCTCTTCTCTCCAGTCCCCCAGCAAATCCCCTGAAATAGCCGGAGTCCCTTTTGTTCCGTTATTGGAAACGCAGCCGTAAGCAAGCAGCAGAGAGCCCTCCCCATACTTAGAAATCTGGTTATGGTTAAGTAACTCACGCAGGTCATCCCCATCCCACCAGATAACAAAATTGGATGATGAAGGATTTTCTCCTGCATATTCGCCGGTGGCGGTTCGTAATCCACCTGTACCACCCCAGCATTCCATGCCTGGGTATGTGGCTACCAGGTCTGCAGAAACACCTCTTCCAACATCGCCCGGAGCAGTATGCCACAATACCTCGCCGGTTCTTGCACCCACTAATGCTGATCCTATACCGGACCCTTCATGTATTCCCCATTTTTCAAGACCCGGGTGGTTAGGGTCAATGTCTGAAACATGCATGGCATCACCATGATGAAGTCCTGTATTCCAGAGTGGGCTTCCGTCATCATCCACTGCCATGGCACCGTAAATAATTTCATCTTTTCCGTCCTCATCTACATCGGCCACACTAACCTGGTGATTCCCCTGGCCCTCATAATCGGGGTAACCATTTTTTGTATCAAATACCCAGCGGGATGTCAGGGATCCGTCTTTCCAGTCCCATGCTGCCAGTACTGATCGTGTATAGTACCCCCTGCACATAACCAGACTGGGATGAACACCATCCAGGTAGGCTATACATGCAAGGAACCTGTCAACCCTGTTTCCGTAATTATCACCCCAACTGCTGGAGCTTCTTGACGGAATGTAGTCAGTAGTTGCCATGGCAGCTCCTGTTTCCCCGTTAAAGACGGTCAGGAATTCAGGACCGGCGAGGATCTTACCCATAGTATTTCCTGAGGTTGATCGGTAATCTTTGCTGGCATCCCCGATGACTGCCCCTGTTCCATCAATGGTACCATCCGCAGTTTTACAGGCCACTTCTGCCTTTCCATCTCCATCCAGGTCATATACCATAACCTGGGTATAATGGGATCCTGCACGGATGTTAATTCCCAGGTCAATTCTCCATAACTTTGTTCCGTCCATTTCGTAGGCATCAAGGTATACCTTACCTGTGTAACCTGAATGGGAATTATCCTTTTCGTTTGTTGGAGTCCATTTCAGAATCAATTCATGCTTTCCGTCACCATTAAGATCTCCAATACTTATTTCCTGAGCCTTGTAGGTATAGCTTACCCCATCAGGAGTTATTCCTCCATCTGGTTTTTGAATGGGAATGCTCTTGTAATTATTATGCCATGCAGTATCCGGAGCTGATTTTTCCTGTTCAACACCATCAACTATAGCAGACACTGAATATTCAACTCCAGTGGTGCCGGTAGCATCATAAAAAGAGGTAGCTCCTTTAATGGGTTCCGTATTCAGTTTGATTGATCCACGGTAGAGATTATAACTAGTATTCAGGTATTCATCTCCGAGTACCCTCCAGCTCAGGTAAACTCCCTCGCCTTTTTTTATCGCGAGCAATCCCCTATCAATATTCTCAATCTGACGCTGGGCAGAACCAGAAAAACTCATACACAATAAACCGATCACAAAAAGTCCTACTTCTGCATTTTTTCTTATTCTCATGTTGCGTCTCTTTATTTCTTAATAAACTTTTGCATAAAAATATCTTTCCCGGTATCTATTTTCAAAAGATACCATCCTGGTTGAATGGTATTTATATCCATACATATTTCTTGCCTGTCAAAAAACTCGCCAGAAAAAACAGTTTGTCCGGTAAAATTTTCTATGTCTAATTTGATAATCCTTTTTGATTCCCCCAGCCTTACATTCAGTTTATCCCCAGCCGGATTAGGAAAGATATTAATGGATTTTTCTGACTTCATTTCTTCATATCCGGACGCAAGTTGAACAAGGATATTTCCTTCTGATTTCCATTCGGATGTATCCCAGATCAGACCATTTCCAGGGGATTGGGGCAGGATGCCTTCCAAATCTCCTTTAATCGATACAGCATCCACCAGGTGATAAACATCTCCTGCAGCAAAAGTGACTTCTCCAAAATTTGTAAAATAGATATAGCTCTCCATTGTGAATTCTCCATTTACCTGCAGAAGGTTAATTCTTTTATTTATGGGATTGACTTCCACAGCGTAATAGCTGCCCTGCTTCAGCCAGAGACTGGAATCAAGAGTAAATACAGTTTCAAGCTCAGGTCCGACCAATATAACAGCACCTGTTTCAACAGTAATGGGCCCGGCAATTCTACCGTTTCCACCCAGGGTTGCACTGCTGAGAACATTTACTGAACCTGTTCCTGTACCAGACCCACTTGTATTTTTTATCCATAATTTTCCTGCTTCCACAATAGTTCCACCCGAGTAGGTATTACTGTTTGTAAGTGCCAAGGCCCCGGTTCCAGTTTTTATGACAGCCGCTGACGCCCCTGAGTTTTTAAACTGGTCGTTACAGATAATACCACTGAACTCGCTGTTCTCATTCCTACCCCCGATCTTCCAGGTCAGCGTGGTAGATCCTTCACCCCCCGCACCCAAACGGGAAAGGGAAGTTCCTGTCAACGTTCCAATCTCAATGGTATCATTTGAGGTCTTGCTATACAGGGCAGTTACGTAGTTCCCCAGGTGGATGTGTGCTTTCCCGAAACCGGTAGTTCCTCCAATGAGAAAATTCCCTCCCGATAATTTTGCTGTTGTATTGATACGTCCTTTAAAGCCAGACCAATCACCGGAAATATAAGATCGAATAAAAGGAATATAAAGATTCAGGGTCCCGCTTCCCTCAAGCTCACCGGTTAAGGTGCACCTTGAGTCAAGGTCAATCCATCCCTGGTATCCATCCTCTATAGACAGGTTCCAGTCACAGTCTGCAGTGGTAGAATTTTTATTGTCAATCATGCTAAGCGTGGCATTCTGAAGAGTCATGGTTCCTGGTCCAGGTCCATGCTGATTTGCTTCTTCGGTACCCAGGTGTATTCGCCCTTGTTTAAGCAGAGTTCCTCCTTTATGTGAATTGGGAGTTTGCCAGACAAGTGTTCCAGAGCCGGTTTTGATTAATTGCCCATTTCCTGAGAGGCTGCCATGCATTCGAAACTCTTCTCCTTCAATATCAAGAGTGCCGTTTAGGGATCCAATGCTCATGTCACGGTCACTGGATGAGGTGGAAGTAATCTGGAGCGTGCCCCCGTTAAAGTTAAGGTTGCCAGTAATTTCGTCTCCTGCACCAAGGGGGCCTGGTATTCCGGTATTTGTTAATCCTGCAATTTCAATAACACCATCGTTTAGTTGAGTGGGGCCTGTGTAGTTGTTGATATTTTTCAGGCTTAATTTTCCAGTACCATTTTTAACAAATTTGGTCTTACCCGAAATGCTACCGGTTCCTGAGAAAATATAGTCATCTGAAGCATTAACCTTTACAAGCGCTGCGTAGAGATTTCCCACCAGGTTTACTGAATTGTTTTCTATTCCTTCATCAGTAAAGAGCACAGTATCAAGAGGGACAAACCAATCCCGCACTTCTCCATTCATCCAGTTCAGGCTTTTCACAAGGTCCCAGTCATTGGGAGATCCTCCTTTCCACACCAGGGTTACTGGCTTTCTGGTGTTGCGAAAACGAATGCTTATGGTTTGTCCCGAATCAATTATTTCATAGGGAATACCGCTGATACCAACTACAGATATTGTATCCAGATTGCCTTTGAAATTTCCTGAATATTGAATAAGAGCATAGCTCCCGGTTTGAAGACTGTCATCAAGGGGATTTATTGAGAATGTCTGAGTTCCTTCCATGAACAAATCACCCTCAATCCTGATGAGGTCATTTGTACTGGATATTCCGGTTGAATCTCCTGAGAGGTCAAAAGTCCATGTTACCCCGTCCATTGCTTTCAGGGCTCCTTTTACGTGAAGAGTATCGGCCGTACCTTCATTTCCGGGGATCACCGTGGAGAGTGATTCAAATGTAATTCCTCTATTGTAATGCCCGCTACCACCTGCTGAGGCAAACCGTTTAACATTTACGGGAGCGTTAATGGAACCATGAATCATCAGGCTTCCCTCCCATACGGATGAGTATCCGGAAAAGTCATTATTATTCCGTATAGTTAGTTTACCCTTTCCGGATTTAATTAATCCAGTGCGACCGTCAATGCTGCCACTTCCCAAAAAGGTATAATCTGTCGGGGCAATTACCGAGATGGAGGAGGGTTCCAGGCTTCCTGAAATACTGATACTGTCGGTTGTCCCCCCCAGTATGTCGAAAAGTACCGGATCGCCGTTTATGAATACAGCATTAACATCATCCTTATTCCAGGCCGCAGTTGTATTCTGGTCCCATGTTCCTCCTTTACTCCAAACCAGTTTATCCCCGATGAGGGGAGGAGGTGGAATGGAATCCATACCTGTGCCTAAATAAAAACCCGGATGTGGAGGTTGGTTGTATGCATTCATCTGCCATGCAATGGCAAGACGATATTGTGGATCATGCATTAAAGAATAGATTCGGTGAGGCGTTAGTTCGGTACTGGTATAAATACGTAGTGCTTTATTGTCGGCAGTTCTCCATATCACCTCTTCTCTCCAATCCCCTAAAATATCGGCACTGAGAGTTGGATTTCCTTTTGTTCCGTTTATTGAATAGGTCCCGTTGGCGGTAAGGATATTCACATCATCACTGCCATCATACTTCGAGATCGTTCCTATCCCAACCCCTGCAGCAGTTCCCAGCCATTGATGATCCAATATTTCCCGGAGAAGGTCACCGTCCCACCAGACCATAAAGTTTGCCGGCAGAATTTTATCAGGTCCAATTACTGTTCCATTACTGCTGTATATTGGGCATTCTGTGCCCCCCCACATTTCATATCCCGGATAACTGGAAGTAATGTCCCCTGCACAGGCCCTTCCCATATCCCGGTTTCCGAAATACTGTATCATTATCTCAGCGGTCCTGGCATCGCGGTAAGTTCCTCCATAATGAGGACCTTGTTCTAAAGCCTGCCATACTTCCAGCCCCGGCCGATCCTGGTCCATATCTGAAACATGTAGTGCATCGCCATGTCCAAGTCCGGTTGAATTAAGACCGGTCCCGTCATGGTCAATGGTCATGGAACCGTAAACAATTTCATCGCATCCATCCTGGTCTACATCTGCCACACTGAGGCTGTGGTTTCCCTGACCCCGAAATTCTTCTGGCCATTCTTCGGAATCAAACCGCCATATTTCTTTAAATTTTTCATTTTTATAATTCAGAGCCACCATTTTAGTCCGGTGGTATATGCCCCTGCACATTACCAGGGAAGGGTTTTTACCATCCGCGTAAATAACTGCCAACATTACGGCATCTGCCCGGTGCGCAAGCTGAGTAAGGCTCATTCCGGGTTCTCCCCACTGGACCAGAGGATCCCTGGAGATATAATCAATACGTTCTAATTCCCGACCCGTCAGACCATCATAAACAGAAAGGTATTCGGGGCCCTGCGTAATATCATCACTGGTAGCTGAAAAGCGATAATTTATGATCCCGTCACCGTCAGTATCACCCATTTCAATTCCTGTACCATCGATGCCACCATCAGAGGTTTTGGTAATAACCTCGGCGCTCCCATCCCCGTCCAGGTCATAAACGATAAAATTATTTTGTTGAGGAGCAAGGTGGTTAGGGCCATAGTCAATGGTCCACATATGCGAACCATCCATATGATAAGCCTCCAGAAGATGGGTGTAAGCCGGTTCTGCTGACATATCTGTGGAGGGCCGTTTCAGTACAATTTCAAAATCCCCGTCCCCGTCAAGATCACCTACAGAAGCTTCATTCAGTTCATAAGTTCCTGGTATGTCCCTTAGCGGAATATCATAATAATTCTGAGACCAGGGTTTGATTGTATCGGATGATTCCTGTTCAATGTCATTAATGACGGCGCGTACAAAATATTCTGACTCCAGGTTTCCGGAAGAATCCAGGAAGTTGGATGCTCCGGTTATAGGTTCCGGGTTTAACTTTTCGCTTTTCCGATAAAGATTATAACTCACCCCTATCCATTCCGAACCCAGGATTCTCCAGCTGATGAAGACCCCATTACTGACTTGCACGGCCACGAGTCCCCTGTCGAGCTTTTCCATTTGTCTCTGGGCCTTTAGCGGAGCAATACTCATTATCAGCAGAATAATTACCGATACGGCAAATCGAGGAATCTGCACGGATAAATTCATAGATAAAAATAGTTAAAACCAAATATCATTGTAAAGAGAAAAAAAGAGCCGCCCCAATAGGGGCAGCCCTTTAATTTAAGAAGATAACAACGCCTAGCGCGTAATCACTTTGTCAATTAATACAGGTGTACCATCAGAATCGTTGATCTGAACGATAATAATTCCAGTTGTATTAATTTTGTATTCTGAATGATTGCTAACGATATTGGTACTCAGGATTTTTCTACCTGTAATATCGAATACATTCAGTGAACTATTTGTTATATTCTCATCTGCAATAACGTGAAGCATTCCATTCTTTGAGAACAAATTGATATTCTCAGCATCGAAAATACTTACAGTTGTTGCAAGAGTAAATTCAACAGAATAAGTCATTGTAGTTGTACCATCTTCAGCAGTTACATCAATAGTTGTTGTTCCTGGAAGATCGGCAGCATTAGTGACCTCAACAGTTGCATTGGCATCAGTTGCAGTAGCCGTAACAGTCGGAACGACAGTAGTAGACTGAGGCAATTCAACTGTATAACTCATGACATCAGCACTGAAATCAGCTATGCTTTCACCATCAACCATAATGTCACTTAAGCTTGCATCAGTAGCTGCTGGCTCTTCTACAACAATAATAACCTCGTTACTGTAGATAGTCTTTTCACCGAAAGTACTGGCGCATACTACATAATACGTATCAGCATTCAGGAACAAGGGTGTATAGCTTGCTCCACTCTGCGGAGGAAGTATAGCTGAGTAACCTGATCCTGAAGTAGTGCTTGACATCCATTCTCTGGAGTCTGCAGTTGCCGTTTCAGTAACAGTAAGAGCGGTACCAGGTTCAGAAACCTCAATTTCTTGCTGGTCAGCCGGAGCAACGGTTACAGCAATCACTGAGATCTTAACCTCACTGGAAACTAAGGTACCATTAGCTGTAGAACCTTCACAGATAATATACATATCTCCCCCAGCATTGAATGATCCGCTGAAAGTGGCACCGGTCTCTGCCGGATCGAAGGCCGTATATGGTCCACCGCTGGTTGTAGCATACTTCCATTCAAAGCTTGTGACGTCATCAGTATTAGTTGTTGAGAGTTCTCCAACGGCTTCACCGATTCCTACTACCTGGTTATCCAGAGGTGTAATATCGAAGGCAGAAAGGCTTTTTGCTCTAATCTCGGTTGTAGAGCTGTCTTCTTCAAATATTACAGGATATGTTACTACCAATTGTTCATCCTCAGAAGTTACAAGCTGATTCCTGGCCATGAATTTTGCAGCACTGGCTGTCCAGTCTCCCGGCTTCAGCATCCACCTTCCATTATCGGTGATAGTGACTATACTAGAGGTAGTATCATTACTCCACCTGGCCTCCAGTGGCCATGTATCCTCGGTTACAAATATGCCGTCATCCTTGATATTGATTAAACCACCCGGTAGGGACTGATCACTTTGACCCAAAATGAACTGGGAAGTATGTGAGAATATACCGGTACCCTGAACCGTGATAACAGCAGAAGGCATACGATGGCGAAGGTCTCTATACCTCATTCGTCCTGAATTAACAAACAGATGACCCTTGAAGTATGAATTTTTAACCACAGATAGTGTATCTACTCCCATGTCTACAGTCATGGTTGCTGTTGAATCAAGTAGATCGAATTGATTAATTCTTAAATGTCCGGTTGTCGAAATTACCAGACTATCTCCGTAGGTATCTTCATGTTCAACCAGTAGGGTATTGCCAGCAATATTAGCAATAGGTTCCCAGTTGGCAGGATCCATTCCATCATTCGAAACAGAGCCTTTCCAGTAAATATCCCTGGCATTGTCATCCACAATTATCATGACATCCTTGCTCGGATAACTGTTTGTACCGTCAGAACCCACACAAGCAACATAATATGTACCGTTATCAGCAAAGCTTGGTGTGAATTCCAGTCCTGTAGCTGCAGGGTCAAAAGAGGTATAACCTTCACCCGGAGTGGTGCTCCATTTCCATTCCTGACTGGTAATGATAGCATCAACCGAAGCAGTGATCATGGCTCCGTCGGTCTCAGTCCTCAGGTACTGTACTCCATCGGGGGCAGGCACAACTTTATCAGAACCAATCACATACACAACCTCATTGGAGAAATTTGTACCATCGGTTAGTACCACATAGAATTTTCCAGGATCTGAAAAACTAATTTCAACAGAGTCTGTCGTTAAAGCTGGAGAAAAGGAGGTATATGGGCCACCCTGCTGGGTTGCATATTTCCATTCAAGGCTCGGGGCATCTGACCAGGCATTATTTTGTACTGCTCCCACCTTACTTGTTGGAACATCCGTGATACCAAACTGATCATCGCCTGGAACTACGATTAGTTCATTGAGATGCCTGCACCATACATGTGTACTGATTCCGTCAAATTCAACTATGGGTTCATATCCCTCAGCAACCTGTATTTGATTCAGTGCAATTTTATCAAGCAGAAAATCCTCATAGTTTGTTACGATCTCCATAGTAGCTAGGGTATCCAACCATATTATACTTGATGTAGTATCTGCTGAAAATCTGCCAAAATAGTTGGCCTCTCTGGCCGTATAGATAAACTTGGCGCTCCCATACAAATTCAGATAACCTCCCTTATCTGGATGGTCATCACCATCGGCCATCATCCAATATTTACGTGCTTCGATGGTTCCGTTTGAGTAAACATTTATTCTACCGGTAGAGTCTCTCGCATTACCCCTTCGGATTTTTACAGTACCCTGAATTATATCGATATCTCCAAACAATTGAGATCTATCTTTAGTAAAATTCAGATAAACATCCGGATCATCAAAATCAATGGTAAGTTTAGCCGTATGTTCCATCGTTAACGTGTAAATATCAAGGGAATCCAAGCCTGAAAAAACCGGCGCATTCGTGTAATTTTTCGCAGAATCAATCAGCAGTTCAATATCTCCTGCCAGGTCTAGCTGAGGGTCCCAGTTAGCTTTATTTGTGGCATCGGAGTCAACAGCCCCGGTCCATGTAATTTGTGCCGTTTGTGCCACGAGCATTGAGCTAGCCATTATCAATATTGCTAGCATTAATGCCGGTTTTTTTTGAAAGTAAAAATAATTTCTCATAGCATTTGATTTTTAGTTAATAAATTATTAGTTAATAAAAATGTAATAGTCTTAATGTTTAGATTTAATAATATATAATTTCAAAATATTCATAGTTGATTTGATTAATTACCGCTGGTAAGGGGCAGAAACCAGTTTTCCCGCTCCATCAGTTTTGCCTGAACTGCCTCTGCTTCGGGGTACCCGTCTTTTTTCAATTTGGTATATATCCGATCTGCTAAAATAGCAGGGTCATTTCTGCGGATTGCAATCCTTACCAAGTCAGCCCATCGTTTTCCCTCGAAAGCCAGTTCAAGAGCCGCTTCATCCAGCACAGAATTTTCAATGCTTAACAGGGAGTCAGATGCAGGATATTCTCTTGCCGCAAGAAAGACCCTGCCGCGAACCCCAATATTGCGGTGCCAGAGTCCCCTGTGACCAGCCGGAATTTCACTGGGACCAGCTGACATTCCATCGAAGTCATAGGGTGCGGGTTGTAATGTTTGTTCCAGGTTGGTTTTGTCAATCGCTCCAGGAACTGCGTAAGAGCGACGGATTCCATGGTTCATTAGGGCGGCAGCTACTCTATATTGTCCATCCCTGTTTGCCGCCTCAATAAAGCGAAGATGAATTCCTCCGGTTCTCCACAAATGCCATTGCCCCCCTTTTTCAAAAGGATTAAGTGGATCATAGGAGGAGGTATACTTTGTGATGACGGGGTCACCATTTATCATTTTATAAGAACCCTCATTATCTTTGTCATTACCCCTGAAATCCGATTTAAATCCGTTTTCCTGGACTTGGTTATCCCAATTATCCATGATTAATGCAGAGGGTTTTAGCAGATAGCTCCCGGCATTCTTAGAAAAAATTTCCAGAAATGGGTTTGTTGGATGATAGGAATCATGGAAATAGAGTGCCCAGATCCACTCGCAATAATAATCATTGGATCGAGGTGAGTAAAACATAAACGGCCAGTTATTTAGTGTGGAATTGATGTCGTAAGAATAATACCTAACATACCCGCTGTTAAAATGAGGAAGCTCGTATGGCTCTCCGAAGCATAGTTTATAACTGTCATAACGATTCTGTGCAATATCCCTTTCCATCACACTTTTATAAAGCGAAGCAGCTGCCGTGTATTCTCCCTGCCAAAGATATAGATCGCCGAGAAAAACCTCTTTGTCAATGAACATAATCCTGGTATTATAGCCATCAATAGTGGTCCGGAAAGAAGGATCGGTATACAGATCCATGTAGGGAAGAGATTCCATCACAGCAACCAGGGTGTCAACCATTTTTTCAATACCTAACATGGGCAGAGATCCGTCCGTTAATTTTGCGAGATCATCCACCTCGTCAATGGACTCGGTCATATAAGGAACCTCTCCGTAATGAATTACAAGCTGAAGATAAAGCCAGGATCGCAGAGTGGCGATATCTGAATAACGCTGGTTGTAATCTTCCTGCGAAAATTTCAAATCTTTTAGCATGATATCAAAATTATTGAGGGCATCATTGCAATTATTGATAAGCGAAAAGAAAGGAGTAGGATCAGCATATGGATTACCGTCACTTACCTCGTGCAGGTTCAGTTCTCTCAGGTAAATATCTGCATTATAGGTTACATCCATCAGATCAGCTCTTAATTCATTCAGGATGACATATTGATCTGCTAGATAAAGCAATTGTCCATAAATGCCTCTTATTGCAGCATCTGCGTCAAATTTATCTTGAAAGTGCTGCTCAGGTGAAAGCACATCCTTTGGTGCTACCTCGAGAAAATTATCACAAGAACTGAAAAAGGCAGCAAAGACCATCAAAAAAAGGGCTAATTTTATTATTCTGTTTTTCATATCTGACACAAATTATAATCCAATCTTAAGACCTATATAAACCGATTTTGGCTGGGGTGTAAATCCTATATCTATTCCCTGGCTTAGCGTTGCTCCTGAAAGGCTGAAGTGGGGATCTAATCCCTTATATGATGTAAAGGTCACCAGGTTATGTGCGCTTGCAAAAATTTCAAAACTGTTTATTAGCCCCCGTTTGACTGGGAAATTATAGCTAAGTGTAACATAGCTGAGTCTCATGTAGGAGCCGTCTTCGATCCAGCGATTTGAAAACCTGGAATTCCTGATGGGGTCTCCCCAGACTGCCCTGGGTATATGAGTTACCTGACCTTCTCCCCTCCAACGGTTTAACACTGATGGAGTTTGATTATTGCTGTTCTGCATCGATTCCAAACTGTACCTGAGATAATTATAGATATCATTTCCATAGGAAAAGCTGAGTGCAGATTCAAGAGAAATACCTTTCCAGAAAAGCGACGTATTCAACATCCCCGTGAAATCAGGATTTGGATCCCCGATCTCTTTCATATCATTTTCGTCGATTATCTTGTTATTGTCAAGGTCTTCAAAAATAACATCTCCTGCTGAAAAAGGGATAAGTTCTGTATTGGGCATCAAGGCGCGGAGTCCTGACGCTTCAGCTTCTTCTTGAGTACTGAAAACACCCACGGCTTTATATCCATAAAACAGATTGATAGGTTTACCGATCTCGCTTAAAATATTGGCACCATAAAGAGAAGTTATTCTACTATTTTCCGGGAATTCAATAAGCTCTGTTTTGTACCTGGAAAAAACAACTCCGGCATCCCACTTAAAAACGCGGTCAATTATCCTGCCATATATGCTGATATCTATTCCCGAGCTGTTAAAACTGCCCGAATTGGTAATATAATAGTCAAATCCTGATAGCGGTTCAGCCTGAATATTATTGATCATGTTATCAGTAGTATTCTGATAAAGATCTACCCTCAGGTTAAGTTTTTGATTTAAAATTGCAATATCCAGGCCAACATTCATCTTTGTATTCGTTTCCCACTGAAGAGATGGATCATAAAGGTTTCCTCTTATAAGTCCTTGTGTGCCAAGAAAATTCTGCGATACATAATACTTTTGTGAAGTGTAATTTCCGATGTTGTCATTCCCGGTTAAACCGTAGCTTACCCTGATTTTAAGCAGATCAAGTAAGTTTACATTGGCAAGAAAAGGCTCTGAAGAAACAATCCATGCTGCTGAAATTGAAGGAAATACACCAAATGTTCCGCCTAAAAACGATAAGCCCTCTGCTTGCTTTCCAAATCTTGATGATCCGTCCAGGGCGAAGTTTAAGGTAGCCAGATATTTATGAGAATAATCATATTCCGCCCTTGCATAAACAGTTGCCCAGTTCCAGTCTCCCAGATAACCACCCACCTCTCTAAATGAACTCAATCCATTTCCAAGGCTTTGAATTTCGTCGTTTGGAGTATTATAGTCCGTTCCCCAGTCTCCCTGGGTATGATTTGTGCCAAATCGTATACCTAGCAATCCATTGAGATGGTGTTTCCAGCCCAGAGTTCTAATGTAATTAAATCTTAGATCATTGTATATATTGAAATATCTTTCAATCTTGTGAGCTACTTTATTGCCTGCAACTCCATTGTCGGTAAAAAAAATAGGGGTTCCTATGTAAGGAATAAAAATATCATCTCTGGTTTTATCAAAATTTATTCCCAAATAGTTGTTAACATGAAAATGATCAGAAAACTCATACCCGATGTCAACAGATCCTAATATCTTATAGTTATCACTTGTGGCGTTCATATTTTCAATCAGAGCCACAGGATTCGCCACACCAAAGATATCAGCATCTTCCAGTATGGGAGAAGTATAGCCTTCACTACTTCGAATATAGGGATAGAAAAAGGGTGCTTTAATAAGGCTGGAGTGAATGGGCCCTGTCCCTTCAGTCATACCTTCTTCCTTAAGGAGATGCTGGTTGAAAGAGAAACCTAGGTTTGTAATTAAAACCAATTTCGGACCGATATTAATGTCAGAATTAAAACGGAAGGAATACCTTGAATAATCTGTATTTTTTACGATTCCTTCATGCTTCTGGTAACCGACAGACAGCCCATACAAAGCAACTTCATCCCCTCCCATGATTTTCAGGTTCACATTCTGATTGGTTGAATTATTGAAGACCTTATTCTGCCAGTTGGTTTCATTATGATAACGGTAAAACTCAGGATAGGTCGGATCATCTATAAAAAAAGGCATTGATGCGATGGAGTCATTGGAGATTTCGGAGGTCTGAAGAATCTCTGAGATATATGTGCGATACTCATCTGATTTAAGCAGAGGAATCAAATCAGGAGAAAAGTTAATGCCGCCATAGACACTGAAATCAATCTTTGTAGCCATTTCTGTTGGATGAAAGGTGCGAATATACACTACTCCGTTACTTGCCCTGCTCCCATAAATAGAAGCAGCATCTTTGACCACAGTAATATTTTCAATATCGTTGGTATTTATGCTATTTAACGGATTGGTCAGGAATCCGTTAATGATAGGCTTACCATACTGGGCAGTCTCATAAATCAGTCCATCCAGAACAATTAAAGGCTGGTTGCTGGAATACATTGAAGAGAATCCTCTAATAAACATATTGGAACCAATACCCGGAATACCTGACCGGGGAAGCACCCTCATTCCCGAGACCCTATTTCCAATAATATTCTCAGGGGAGGTTGCGCTCTTCTTCCATACATCTTCAGAAACATTTGCAGAAACTACGGATTGTGTAGTATAAGCCATGGGCTTATTCTGGTAGTAGAACTGTGCTACTTCATCCTGGGAGTGGTAGCCCTTTTCGTGAAGATATATAGTGATAACTTCTTTTCCCCTGAGCAAAACTTGCCTGGATTGATATCCGGGAGCGGTTATCATCAGGGCAGTGGCTCCATCGGGAGCCATTATCGTAAATTGTCCAAGACTATCAGTAATTGCAGATGAAAAATCCGGTATCTGGATACTTGCTCCGTTCACGGGCTGATTGGTGGAAACATCTATGATGGTACCCTGAATTTCACTTCCTACAGGTTCCCCGGATTGGGCAGAGGCAGACAGAAGAATTCCCGTGAGCAGGAATGTGGAAATATAAGCTTTGATCTTGTGCATAATTCTTTTGTTATCCATTTTATTCAAATCTGGGTACAGCTTTCAGGTAATCAAGACAAATGGTATTTCTGCCCGAACCAGTAACCTGAAGCCAGACATCCTGATAACTATTAAAATAAAAATTGCCTACGTAAACTTCACGGGCAGTTGCATACGTGGAGTCAACCACCTGAGTCATTTCAACCATCAGGGGGACAGGCTCCTTCCAATTGTCTTCATCTTCCGGATTATTCCCGATTAATTTCACAAATGCAAGTTGCTGCTCCAGAACGAGTGAAGGGTCAGGATTTCGGTATGAACCATTAAAATCATTGACAGCAACCCAGTAAAAATCATACCAGCCTGCAACCAGGTTGCCTGCATGATACTTAATGTGACCTGGATTTGCGCCATGGTAATCAAGGACAAAATCAAATCCTCCGGAGGCCATCTCGATGGGCCTCGTGAAACCAGTTTGTCCGGATGCACTTGTGTGCACAATTGCGGTAGTATCTTCTCCCTGAACTATTGTTGGCGGAATCTTTTCCTCGAGTAAAACATCGCAGCTAGTCATAACATATACCATACCATTGCTGGCTTCATAAGTTTTCTGGATGCTGTGCCGGTCAAATGGAATTTTTATCCCGTAAAGAGAAACCAGTGTGTCCGGCATCTCTTCTTTTTCCAATTTTCCTCTGAAAACAAAATCCCGTGCTACCATCCATCGGGTAAACTCATTGCTCTCAAGAGAATCTGACAGCCTGAACCAGGGCCAGTATTTCGCATATTCGGCTTCAAATACCGGGTCATCTACCAATAAAATAGTAGAAAGGCTGTCTTCGTTCATCAAGTCTCTTACTTCAACCAGAAATTTATTGCTCCAGAGCATTCCGCTCAAGGTATCATAAACCGGTTTACCTGTAGCCGGATCCACACCAATCGGGCTGATAATAGAAGGATCGAAAACCATTCCTGAGAGTCCTTTTAAGTATTCTACATGCTTGGGAGCAAACTCGGTTGTTTCTATAATTTCCCATACATTTGGTATTGGTGTAAGAGGCTTGTCAATGACATGAAGAATTCCATTTGTACACACCCGATCGTAGGGTTCTAACAGGTTTGCATTTTCAATGGTTCCGTTCTCATTATCAAAATATATGATTTTTCCACTGAAAGGTTTCAGTTGGTAAATTTTTTTATCCGGCGAATAATAGGGATATGCTCCAAAGATAATATGGTTATTTACAAACATTGCGAGGGCGGCAGAATCAGCCAGGTCTGCAAGATCTATTTCAGCCATGGCATCATCGTTCGGTGCCCAGATCGTATATGACTTTGTTGATTCAAGTTCTTCCTGCCATCCTAAATCCAACAATAATCCTGTGAATTCAGATAACTCAGCATTATTCTGCAGCATTTCAAGCAGGGATTCTGTTGGTACACCCTCGGTGACCTTCAGGTGCTCCTCCCATGGATCCTTACAACTCCATAGCGCAAGAACCAGTGTCAGAAAGATTGTACTGTATTTGAATGATTTGTTCATATGATTTGGATATATAAATCTTAACTAATATTAAATATTATCATCACTCGCTCGATGGCAAAGGATACCAGTCTG
>CAYOSB010000032.1:0-24300 GCA_964406495.1 uncultured Bacteroidaceae bacterium
GGAAGCTATGGTACTACTTGTAAATATTAATGAAGTCAGTATGATCCCTGTTATTAATCTAAACATTTGCTTATAAGCTTTTTGTGTATATACCTGTGTAGAAAAAACAACTTACCTGGTGTTTTGTTTGCGCTTAAAGGCGAAGGGAAGCATATAAGCATAAAGCTGCAAGGGCTTTATACCATGTCCTGGCTAAAGAAATAACAATTTTGTATGGGATCAGCCAGAAGGTACAGGATGTTTGGATGCACCTGTTTTAGACTGTCAATTTTAATTTGCAGGCGGTTGTAACTGACTGTAGGAGATTGCGTGTTCTTCCAGGATATTACCGTATTGATCGATAAGTCTGAATATAACGCCTGGTGAGGCTTTTCCGGTATCGAAGGTGAATTCTCCAAACGCGACGATGTCCGACCCGGTGTAGCCGAATAACTGATTCGCCGGATCATTTGCCATTGCCCGGGGACCGGGAACGCCACCCAGTGATGCTGCCTCAAATTCATATAAACTGAAATCATCACTCACCGGTATTTTGAAAGCACGGGCACCATGCCGGTCACCACTGATCAATATAACCCCCGGAATACGATCTTCCAAAATGAGATTGAAAATTTCCTGCCTGGCGATCGTGTCCCAGGTTCCCCATGAATCTTTTCCGTTAGAGATATAGTCGCTCCACATTGTCCCGCTTGAAATGATCTTATAGGGAGCCTCAGATTGTTTCAGCGTTGTTTTGAGCCATTCCTGCTGTTCGTGCCCCAGGTATGCGCCATATTCCCCGCGTTTTTCCACAGTGCGACATGACCGGGTGTCCAAAACAATCAACTCCACCGGGCCGATCTGTGTGTTGAAATAAATTCCCTCTCCGGGGGCAGCCGGATTGTTCCAGTTTTGAAACCACACTTCCCGCAATGCCTCCCGGTCAGCTATGGTCAGGGTATCCGGAATGCCACTCAGGTCATTGTCCAGGTAATCATGATCATCCCATGCAGCATAAAGTGGTACGTTGGCTGCAAGTTCCTGCCAGGCATTTGATGCGTCCCTGAGCAGGTAATCTGCCCGGTGCATATTGATGTTGTTGTACCTGTCGTCAACGGCAATGTCACCAATCAGCATCATCGCAAGTGGTTCCCTGTTGCGAATTTGGTTGATCAGGTTGGGATTGTGCAGGCCTATCTTGTGAAAACATGATCCGAACGCCACTTTAACGGCGTCCTGTTCCCCCTTTGCAGGTGCTGTTCTGAATGTGCCTTCAGCGATTTTATGCAACCACCTGGAGATCTTATACCGGTATTCAGTACCAGGGTTCAATCCATTTAGGAACATGTGCACTTCCTCCCCCGGTACAGCCGGGTCAATAATATATTTTTCCCTGTCAGAATTGTCAACACCTTTTACGATCATCCGCAACTTTTTTGTCGTGGCTGGCCGAAGCCAAAGCGATACACCTTCATCGCTTACATCCCCAAGCATGGGACCTCCCATTAAATGGATGTCGTGCTGTTTTGCTGCTGCCACAACCTGTTCATCTGTATAGTCAGCACCTTCATGCGTTGTTAATACCTTGCGTGCCTCGAGATAAAACTTCCTGACATTCCCCGGGACCGCTTCGTAACTGTCGAGCAGCAGGGTGTCGATATGTAAACTACCTATGTGTGCCTCTTTAAGTGTGACCCGGTGGCGGGCAGGGACAGTATCGACGGACTGGGTGTAACTCACTGAGGAGGTGAACAGAAACAAAAGAAGGATAGAAAGCGCCGAACGGTTAATTTTTCCTGGCAACATAGATTTTTTATTTTTTTTTAAATTAAAAACAGATTTCTGATTGCAAAGCACAGGCGCCAAGCCTGGCATAAAATTATCGGTTGGCAGCGATCGGTGCTCATTTTTTTATGAATTTATGCGTTGAGCTTCCGAAATCCCCCGTAGCCTTCAGCAGGTAGATACCTTTTTCCAGGTTGGCAATATTTATTTGTCCATGGTTTTGCACCTCATGTATTACTTGTAATTGTCTGCCTGTCAGGCTAAATATGGTAAGTTGATCGATCTTTCCACCGGATATTGCAACATTCAGGACATTCGTTGCGGGGTTTGGATAGACCTTTATGGTGCAGGCGCTGGCATATTTCATGGAAGTACTTTGTACACCTTCAATAAGCATCACCAGTTCCGGGTGGTTGTTACCACCCTCTTTACTGTTGAAAATTACATCTGCGTTTGCACCTGTATGCTCTTCCAGGCATACTGATACAACTCCGTCGTGGTTCAACTGGGATTTGAGATAAGGGGTTATGTCCCATTCATAGTAAGCACGATTGTTTCCTATTACTGATGGTGCAATCTCATTTCCGGCTGCGGGAGCATTGTCCCAGGTCACACTGGATTCTGTCCAGTTATCATCTATTTCGGAGGCGATGATTGTGCATTCCTCTGCTTTATTTGCATACAGTCTGAGAACCGATTTTCCGATGGTCTTGTCATGAAGATCAGTATTGCTCAAGTCAATTTTCAACAGTGACTTGCGGAAGTAATTTTCCACGCTGCCGGTTTTTACCCTGAGATCTGGTTCTGACCCATAATTATTTGATGCATAATTACCTCCTCGCAGGTAGGCATCCTCCGTGATATTGAAAGAGGAAGTATAATACTGATCAGAAAAAGTCCGGGCAGATGCTTCATTGGAATAGTCCGAAAAGCCTTCATCATTGTATGAGAGAAGCCTGTACTTATATATTGTGGAACTTTGCAATCCTGTATCCCGGAATGAAGTCCTGTTTTTCCCAATACTGGCAATTTCTCTGAATGTTCCCTCGATTTCTTTCTCTAATGTAAAGCCTTCTTCATTGGGTGCATTGTCTGTCCAGCTGAGATCTATTTCTGAAGGAGATACTGCACTGGCGAAAAGTGGGGCAGGGGATGCCGGCACGTAGCGGTATTGCGTGCTCCTGTTTATTATTTTCAGTTCCGGGGCATGATCTCCTTCTTTGCTGCTAAAGCTTATTGCAGTGTTTGTTGCAGAGGAATCAAAAAACACCAGGGTGATGCTGTCTCCCAGGTGACGCTGAACATAGTCCGTTATATCCCATTCATTATATTGATTAGCTGTGGCTATCCCTGTTGTTGCAATGGCTGATCCCATTGCAGGAGCATTGTTCCAGGTGATCTCATTTTCATTCCATGGTTGATCGATTGCTTCATATACGGTGATCGCCGGTGCTGTTTCGGTGTTGGAATAAAGCCTGACCAAGGCTTGATCAGCATCAGTAGTCTGACTTACATCAAACTGTATGTAGATTTTTTTTTTACTGTCCGGTTCCGCTCCGTGGTGCACTGCAAGTTCAGGGTCGGTTCCAAAATTAGTGTCTGCATCCAAACCTCCCCGGACAAAGGCGTCTTTTAATGGCTCCAGCGATTGATCCTGTCTGTGTGCTTCAGCCAGTTTTGCCAGGCCGATGGCATCCTCACCCCGGCCTGCATAGAAAAGGTACAATGAACCATCATTATCCTTGAATACGAAGGGATCACGTAATTGGTTGACATCTTCCGGAGCGGATCCTTTTTCGGAAGGAGATGGGGTCAGGTCTCCGCCTTCCCATCCGGGAATGGATGGTAATACCAGGTAGGGTGGATACGTGGCATCCCAATTGCTCCAGTCCCCGACGCTTAAATCTATGATCGACATCTGGATATTCTCCAGCAGATCACCGCGCCGGGTGTAGAATACATGTAATTGATCGTCTGCCAGTCTGACACCGGTATGCCGGACACGCAACGTTTCAGCCGGGATGCCGTCGATCCCGGTAATATCTGCCTGGAAAGGATTATTCGGGTGTTGATCCCATAATTTGTCAGTAAAGTCAAAGCCGCCTGGCGGGGTCCAGGGACTATTTGCATCCAGTGCCTTGTAAGGTGCACCACTGTTTGATAATGCAAATAATTGATCTTCAAAATCAAATACCCGGAAATAAGAAGTGCCCAGGAAAACGGGCTCAATATTGTTATAGAATTCAAGGCCATGAGGTGAATAAGAGACAAAGGTCCGTTGCGAATTAAGCTCTGATCCACCTACATAAATTGGTCCCCCGCTATGAAAATAGAGGATGATCCGTTGGTTTTTATGATCCACATGTGCATCCGGGGACGCCAGGTGGTTATCTGGAATCACAATTCCGTTGTCCAGGAAGATCTCATTTCCACCCAGGTCCAGCACGCCCCGATCACCCAGAGGTGTGCCGGTGCCAACCTGGTAAAGATGCCAGGGGCCTTCTATCTCCGCTGCCCAGGCCATCCGGATGTATGGCCCGTCATGATGTGCAAAATAGCAGTAATATTCGGCATCGGGGTGTGCCCGGTTTCCAGGTGCGATCCAGTCAGGGATACGGATCACACTGGGCCCGTTGATGTTGGCACCATCTTCCGCAGCTCCCAGTTCATCAAACATATCCTGTGTGATGATAGGCGCGGCATTATTGAGCCGGTGTACATCGTACTTCACCTGGTATATTGCAGCATCGACATCAAAATCATCGTTTTGGGTTGTCACCCATTCTTTCAGCATTGCCCTGCAGGCCAGCAGGTCATCGTGATACGCCGGATCATAGGTCACAGGATGCATTTCTCCCGGATCATTTTCCAGGTCGAACAATTGTTCCCTGTGAAATCCCTGGTCGAATAAGAAATATTTAAAATTTTTGGTAACAACCATCCGCCCATCGTAAACCCCAGGGTTATTGCTTTTGTAAACTTTCTGGTCGAGCTCGGTTACCACATAATCCCTGTTTACCGGTGCAGCATCACCCGCATCTGCAAGGAAGCTGGCTGAAAGGTTTTTTCCGGGAAGATGTCCGGGTATTTCGATCCCAGCCATTTTCAGAATAGTTGGATACAGATCCAGCCCATTGGATACAAGTGTTTCTTCATCAATAACCCCGGCTTTGGTTTTGCCTTTCCAGGAAACAACGAAAGGGATATTAACTACCTCCTCATAGAAATTCTTCTTCTGTGTCCACTGGTGTGATGCATGTCCGTCCCCATGGTCAGAGGTATAAATGATGATGGTATTTTCCAGCAAGCCCTGGTTCGCCAGTTCATCGTAAACTTCTTCGATGCGGGCATCAACTTTTTCCACAAAGCGGTCATAACCGTACATGTACTGTCTCCATTGTGATTCTGTCCATCCCTTGTGTGGATTTGCTCCCCAGTGTTCATCGTCCGGATCCTGGTTTCTGCGGGTTGCTATGCCCTCAGCCTCATTTTCCGGGATTGCAAAATTGAAGGGCAAAGGCGGACAATATGCAGTATCCATATGTTCATCTACTGGTCCATCATCATACCCGTGATCGCGCAGACCGGTCATGTTCCTGGCGAACTCACAAATATTGTGGGGATTCAGAAATGAGGTGATCAGGAAGAAGGGTTTGCTGTGTTCCTGTTTCAGATAATCCCTGGTCCAGCGGGAGATCGTCGAATCAATCTCACCATCCCGGTAAGTCTGAAATCCATGCCAGTCGCTTACCTCTTCAATATCGGTTGAACCAACATGCCACTTTCCAAGATAGGCTGTTGCGTATCCGTTTTCTGCGAGCATGCTGCCGATGGATGAGAAATCTGTAGGAGGCTCAGTCTTGCTGGGCATCAATCCCGTCATGAAAGACCTTCGTGAAGACATGCAAACCGGGTATGTGCAATAGCTTCGGGTGAACGTGACACCCTGTTCTGCAATTTTGTTGATGCCCGGGGTTGAGATTTCTGTATACCCCCTTTGGTTCATAACAGTACCGGAATGCTGATCGGTAATGATTACCAAAATATTAGGCGGAGCATCCTGACCGAGGCATAATGGGGCAATAGAGACAAAGAAAAACAATAATAAAGCTATTATTGATCGTTTCCCGGCTTGTCTTCCTGTACCCGGAAACGGGTGCTTTGCTTTTTCCAAAAGAGTACAGACATCTGTTATTTTCTGTCCATTTATGTATCCCACACTTTTCATCATAGTGTTAATCATATTATAGTGCACCCATATTTACAGCATCATCATCTAATGTTTCTCCGGCAAAATTCAGGCCCCCGTTGTCCTCAATGATCTTCCCTGTGTTCTGAGCAGGAGAGCCTGGTTTTAAACGGTAACCCGACAAACGGTCAGGATCAGTCATATCGATTTTAAAACCTCCTGCCCCCGGGTTTACAAACAACGGGTCGGAAGTAAGTGCATTTGTTCCTTTCGGTGGGACATTGTAAAACAGATTATTGTCAAGAGTGCAGGTATTGTCAGGGTTAAAGCCCCATTCTGCTTCGTCTTCGAAATAGAAAATATTGTTTGTAAAGGTTGTTTGTGTTGGGATGCGATCTTTTTTTGCCTGGATAAAAATCCTGTTCCCGGTCCCTTTCCCGAAATAGTGCGTATTATTATAAATTTCCACATTCGTTAAGCCGTCATATTCCGGAAAACCGTACATATATGCGCCCAGACTTTCGTTTTCGCTGATGTTATACCGGATGATTACTCCATGGTTGATATCCCTGCGCTGAACAGCAATAAACCAGTGGTTATTATGACTGTAATTGTACTGATAGATGGTGTTCCTTGAATTGAAATCGCAGTCAAATCCCCCGCGATCCACTTCATCCGGATCGTCACCCGTATTACCATAAGCTTCGTTAAACTGGACAATGCAGTTGATGGTATTGAAATTAAAAATGCTGTGACCGCGATCATGCCGGCTGTTGAATGCAGCCACATTGTATTCAACCAGCGGGTCAATGGAATATCTTACAATAATCCCGTTCCGGCCGGTGTATTCAACCCTGTTTCCGCGTACCACGTAACCAGTCCATGGATGAAAATCATCTGACTTGATGTTTCCATAGCTGGATTGATTCGAAATACCAACGCCACCAACCCGGGAAACGACATTGTTTTCGATCAGCACATCATGGAATTTAGTGACTTCATCATCACCAAGCACATCGATACGAATTCCTCCCGTTTCTTTTCCTCCGACATGTCCGTTTACATGATGTACATAGCAATTTGAAACAGTGATACCCCTCATGATGTCAAAATCCTCAGCTACAATATAGATGCCAAATATTTCACCCTGGTCCTCGTATGTTCCATCGGTGTTGGTTACCTCAATATTATTGATTTTCCAGTAGTTGCTGTTTGTAAGGAAGAGAGGTGCCTTGGTTTTTCCTTCTCCTTTTATAACCGGCTTTTCATCAGTCCATTCCATCAGCAGATTACCCGATTCCGGATCGTATGCGGTGATCAAATTAGGCTGGTCTGGCAGACCATTCCCCCGAACCAAAAACCTTCCGGTAAAAGTCTTTCCAGCTGCAAATGCAATCGTAGATCCGGAAGGAAAAAAGAATCCATCCAAACGCTCAAAATCTGCCTGGTCATTGATATAATAAACAGTGTCTGTTACGGAATTTTCATCAGGGTCTTCAATTTCAGACTTTTCACAGCTGTAACCCAGACCTAACAGTGCTAATAAAATAAATGAATACATGATGAATCCTCTCATATTTTGTTCATTAAATAGTTGAGCAGGCCTGCAGGTAAATTGCTGCCTGGTGTTAAAATTCAGCTTTTCAATAATTTTCATATTTTTTTTCTGCTTGTACCAGTTGCTGATGATCAGTGTCAAATGCTTTAAAATTCACAGTGGTTTCGAGTTTGGAGTACCCAATCTCTACCATGCCATACACCAGCTGCCCTGTTTCTGGTTCATAAACTTCTGTCCATGGACCTCCCTTCGTGGAAGTGGCCCAGTTATCCAAAGGAGCGGTTAATATTTCAAACAGACCCTCTCCATCATATGCAGAATAATTATTATTCAGCCCGTTATTGAAGGCGATGCTATGTGCATCACCTGAGATGATCATTAGATTATTGATTTCATGTTCTTTTATAAAATTTGCAATCACGCGTCTTTCATAGGTAAATCCACCCCAACTGTCTCCTCCCTCTTGTTTTTCAGAAGTATATGGCACTGAGCTCACCCAGATCACCAATGGATGTTTTGAAGAACTTTCTCTTATTTCGTTTAAAAACCAGGTAAGTTGTTCTTCACCCATCATCGATTTGTTTTCATTATCAGTCTTTTTATTCTGATCGCGCATACTGCGCAGGTCCGTTACAACAAAGCGGGTTTTATTGACTGTAAAGGCCTGGAATATTGCACCATTCTTTTCCTTTGTAACCAACGGATAATGTGGAATACACTCCCGGTATGCCCTGCCACTCTCAAGTCTCCCGGGAGCAGTTTTATCAGAGTTGTTTGGTCCGTAGTCATGATCATCCCAGATATATACAAAAGGAACCCTTTTGCCCATGTATGACATGTCTTTTCTCAAGAAAGCTTTTTGGTATGAGTTGCGGAACAACCCGATGTCGGGAACATCAATATTGTCGTAATGCAAATCCCCTGTATTAAGAAAAAATAATATATCCCTCTCAGCGGCAGCCCTTACTCCTGATTTTCTGCTTTCAGATTTCAATGAATTGCCAAAGGCGAATGTGAATGACTTTGCCTGGTTTGAAAATGTGCGAAATTTACCCCGGCTTCTGTCCAGCTTCTCTCCGTTCAATTCGAGGCGGTAGAAATACTTTGTTTCAGGCGTAAGGTTCTTCAACGCGACCTTTATGTAATTGGCATCTGCTCCTGATGTTGTATGAACATCTGAGAATTCCGACTTACGAAACAAGGAGTCTGTCGCATATTGTACCCTGCATTGTTGATCTGGGAGCGATAACTTATATACAATTACAGCTGACGAATCAGACACAGCACCACTATACGGTCCTATTTCAATGTATTGTGCAGATATACAAAGTTGTATTAGCAAGAAGATTACGCCAGGTATAGTTTTTCGAATCATTGCGGCTTATTGTCTTAATAATTATTCCTGATTCAGTCGGGATTAAAAATGGTCTCTCAGGCTGTAGACCTGTTTGTTCAGTTCATTCATGCCTTTCAGGGCTACGTAATATGGCTTAAAATCGTAATCGACAACGCCTTTATTGGAATTGCGCCTTTTTCCCCATTCGCCTTTGTCCTGGTACCTGAACCAGTGCCATCCGACACAATTGGGCGATTCAAGCAGTTGCAGGGCGAAGTTCTGGTAAAACAACCCTTTCTCCTCCTGCGTACCCACGATCCAGCCTGCCCCGGTGATATTTGGAAGTCCAGTATCTGCTGCTTTCACATACCACTCCGTGATCATAAAGGGTCTGCCCGACCATTCCGTCCAGGCATTGATCTCTTCGGGAACAGGTGTCCATCGAAAATAGTAATTGCAGCAAAGGATATCCACGTATTTTCCTGCTGTTTCAAATACCAGTGGATTGGTTAACATGCCACTTTGATTGTCGTTATAATAAATCCTGTCGTTCCAGTAGAAGCGTGAGCCCAGGATCATATGATTGGGATCCACCTTGCGAATCGCATTGGTGGTCACGTCCAGGTATCGGTCCAGCACAAATGCACGAAACGCATCCCTGACCTGGTTGGTGAGCGGACTGTCGGCAGTAAGTCCATTTTCGGCTAACCATGCTGTAGTTTCCAGGTAGCCTATCTCAGCTTCAGGAAGTTCCAGGTAATGATCCAGCATATCCCGGGCAAATGTCAATTCATTATCCAGGAAATACCCAAACAGGTTGGGATCGTCTTTATATTCCGCAAGTTCAGCTGCACGCTGCTCACAGTATTCTTCAAAGCCTGGTCCAAACACTGGGAACAGTTTATTGCTTTCATGATATCCTCTTGCGCGGTCGATCGTGTCTTTATAACCCGATACCAGGCTAAGCTGCGGACAATAGGAGAAATGTGCGCCATGCCTTTCGTTGTATGCCCGGACCTGTTCCACGTCTACCCATGAACCTGCCCCGTTATAGCCATAGCGTTGCAACAAAGGTATCGCATCATCGGCCCAATTTTCCGGGGTACCGTATTTCACGCTGTAGGTAAATTTAACCCTGTCTGAGCCCCTGAGATTTAATGAGTTAATTCCTATGGCAATCAGCGGGTGTCCATCCGGAGAGATGGCCCACCACTTGCCGTCGATCTTTTTGGAGTAAAAGAAGCCGGTTTTATCGGTCGCCATATCTGTCCGGTCGTTGTACCTGCCCAGAGGTATTTCCTTTTGCCTGTATCTTTTCAAGGTTTCAACCGTGCGCACCTCCATTTGTGTCCAGTCCTCGTAATACCGATCCCCGCTTCTGTTCATGTCTTTCGGTCTGACATTCACCATCACCGGTTCCTGTTTCTGACAGGATACCAGGAATGCTGCAGCGATGCAAAAAATACATAAAAAAATCACCGTGTTGCCTGTCTTTACCTTGTTGCCAGTCATAACCGGGCTGTTCGAGGAGCCGGGGTACATTAAATTGCCAGGTTTCATTAAGTAGTCAAATCTCATGATGATTTATTTTCTTGGGTTAGCTTCAGGGCCATCATCGACAGGTTGAAATGCGGGATCCATTGTCAATACCAGTTTATCAATTTGTATTCCGTCCTCACGTGGCCACACGTTGATTGTAGCAGGACCAGCCTCTTTAATTTCAATGGTTGCAGGCGCTGTATCCTTGGTGTCTTTATCCCAGATCCAGGTGTCATTTTCTCCGAGGCACTCGATTTTATCAGAAGTTGCAACAGGTTGACCATCCATTCCTACATGAAAAGAATTTCCGTAGTGGTCATAGGACTGGCCACGGGCCCATATATAATAAATACCCGGGGTGATAAAATTCACCCTGTAATCCAGTTTTGGAGCATCCTTCATTATGTCAAGCAGGCCATACTCAGAAATCACACCAGACTTATCCTTCGATCTATCGGGAAAGCACTGTACCTTCTTCTCACCTGATGCTGTATTGTCATTAATCACCGACCACCAATGGCATCCTTGTGCGACATTGGCATCAAAATCTTCTGCTTCAATGGAAATTGGATCGTTACCTGCTTGTTGAATCAGTTTCTTTTCAACGGGTGGATTGAACTGGTACAGGTAAATATTTCCCTCGTCGCCACCAGAAGCAAGAATATTATCCTGACTCATGGAAAGGGTCTCCACCTGCCTGCTGTATTCCTGGCCCTGGACCCACCCGATCAATGACCAGTCAGCCACACGCCAGGCACGGATGATCCCGTCGTAGGTACCGCCGGTAAAAAAATACTTGCTGTCGGTTGACCACTCAACGGCCTCCACATTGGGTTCATCTCCATCATCATCGTCACCCGGCAATGCGCGGGCGTTGGTGGTGCTGTGCTTCAATGTGGCCACTACTTCACCATCGGAAGTGTCGTAAATAATAGCCAGGCCGTCCTGGCCGCAGGCAGCGGCGTATTTGCCGTCGGGAGACAGTGCGACTGACTTCACCCTATGTTTTGGAAATTGTATATCATGAAGCAACTTCCAGTCGCTAACGCGCACGATCATCACTCCTTTTGCATCTCCTCCAATCAATAAGAGCGATCCGTCTTCAGACCAGTCGACCGCATTCACCTCATTTTTCCGCACACTATATTCGGCAACCTTCTTGTAATCCCACAGGGAATAAACTGCGCAGAAATTATCATGCGCCACGGCAATCCATTTGTCATCCGGCGAGAAAGCGGCACCATCTGTGTTCTGACCATGACCAAGATTCTTCACCATCTTTCCCGATCTTAACTTCCAGATCTTGGCGCCCGTGTCATTCATGCCTGTAACAGCAAACTTATCATCGGAAGTAAAGTGGATGACATTCGTTTCCCCATCCGCTGCTGAAACTTCACCTTCGTTATGTTGAATAGTTTGAACAAGTTTACCATCTGCCACTCTGAAGATTTTGGTCAGACCGGTATTATCACTGGCGGCAATCAAATCACCCCTGGTACTGAAAGCCGAACCGTCGCAGGCACCAGCAGTACCCTGGTGATCCACTTGAATTTTGTGGAGCAATGTAAACAGGTTGTCTTGTGCATGTATAAATGCTGGTGTGGCATACAAACACGCTAAACCAATCATTGCCCTGGCAAAAAAAAGATGGTATGCTTGATTCTTCATAAGTATATATTTTAGTTAAAGCCGTATGATATAATTGGTAATAATTTCCGTTTTTAGTCCGGGTGCGTTATTCGTCCTCCCTCTTCGGCCTCATGAGCCCCACTTCGTTCCGGTTGTTGCCTCACGTCACATTACTTATTGTAATCTGCCCCGGACAGGCTGTTCAGCACCGACTCCTGCCATTTGTGCAGATCAGCCGCCATCTCATCAGCCATTTCGGGATATTCATCAGCCAGGTTGGTAGTTTCTGCAGGATCATTCTGAATATCGTATAATTCGTACCCCTTATCATTAGGCGTATCTCCCTCAACGATCAGTTTATATTGATCCTTCATCATGACACGTTCACCTTGAAAATCCTCTTCTGAGACATCGGAATATTTGCAATTCCTGAACGTACGGGTATATTTTCCATCCATCTTTTTCACCAGTGGTGTAGTACCTTCCTGTAATTCGGGATTAATATATGGTTCACACTCATCGTCAAACAAGTCCCGGTTAAACTGCCAGAAAAAATGAGGTTGGTTTCTTTGAATAGAAGGATCTTTAAATACCGGGACCCAGCTTTTGCCATCAAGTGGTCTTTCCGGCAATGTCTGACCTGTAATCTCTGCCAGCGTTTGCATATAATCGGTAGTTACTGATATTGCTGAAGTAGAAGCCGGCTGCTCGATTACAGCGGGCCATTCCAAAACACCAGGTACCCTGATGCCCCCTTCGTACATTGTGCCTTTGCTCTTTCGGAGTGTCATTCCCGTATGTCCTGCACTGCCTGGCGTGCCATTATCACCAACATACATAAACAATGTATTGTCCTTCAGTCCGTTATCTGACAAGTAGGTTCTCAGTTTACCAATAGCCCTGTCCATCGCAGTAATTTCTGCGTAGCGTTCCTGCAACACATCCCCGAGCGGACGCCATGTGCCTCTGCCGGTTTCTAAGGAAGTGATACGCACTTCATCATTATTAAGACTATCGGGAAGATGATCGTATAAGGCCATATCTTCGGGCAGGGCTTTGTAGGGCTCATGAGGTGAACCAAACCACACCACTGTCATAAATGGTTTTTTGAGCATTATGGATTGTTGTATGAACTTTATTGCTTCGTCAATAAGAATTTCCGAGCTTTCACCCTCAATTTTCTGAGGTGCTTCGCCGTTCCTGGAAAGTATCGGATCTATTTCAAAAAAGTTGTCGTGGGAGAGCCACTCATCAAAGCCCATGGCTCCCGGACTGGTTGGTGATTCTTTTTTGATCGGTCCCACATGCCATTTTCCAAAATGGGCAGTTGTATACCCGACCTCCTTTAAAAGATGTGCAATTGTAATTTCCTCAGGACGCAATGACCAGTTGGGGCCAAAAGTTCCATATCGGTTCGGGTGTCTTCCTGTTAAAAAGCTACCACGCGTTGGTGAACAAGTTGGATGTCCGGAATAAAACCGATCGAAACGCAACCCGCTTGCTGCCATTTCATCCAGCACGGGCGTTTTTACGAACGGATGTCCGTTATATCCGACTTCGTCCCAGCCGTGATCGTCGCCCATTAACAGTACGATATTCGGCAATTCTTCAGTTTCACTTACCTTGCTTGTATTGTTACAGGAAAGTGTCACCGTGAGCAGGATCAGGAGCATTCCTGTCACATAATTTCGGTTTTTAAAAACAATCATAATTTTTATTTTAACTTGTTTTTGGAAACTGTTTTGTTTTATCTATCACCATATAGATACAATGATATTTCTCTTTATAATTCGTGGAGACTGAACCAGAGTACTTTATAGATTACAGACCAGTTTCTTGTAAACTGCACTCTTGTTAGAAATCACTCCCACGATATACAATGAATTTGCCGGATGAAAATTATCGATCTTCAAACAATTATCAATGTTATTGAATACTTTACGGTATACTTTTATCCCTTCAATATTATATATCTCAACGATGCAGATTTCGGGGGAACTTTCATCAAGGTCAATAAATAAGGTATTATTAAACTGTATAGGGTTTGGGTATATTCGTATGCCTTTATTAAATGATTTTTCTGAATAAAACGAAGAAGCAGGCCCCAGGTATCTCACTATCAAATAATCTACATTCAACTCTGCAGTACCTTCTGTGTCTTTCAATTCGATAATGACATTTTCAGGTTTTAAGATGGTCGTGACACTATTCTCTGAAAATTCTGAAGCGTTCGTAGAAGCTACCCCAACTTTAATTCCATCTGCAAACACTCCCATGCTGCGTGTTCCGCCTGATGGAACTGCAATATTAAAAGCTAACTCAAAATTGCCATTTTCATATACAGGAATATTCCATTGAATACTTCCGTCACTTTGAAGATCAACATATTCTCCTGTACCTCCGGATTTCACATTGCCCGATGAAATTATTGCAGCTTCTGCTTCGTATTTAAATTCTTTAGGTGCAGTCTGCACTGAAATTAGTTGTAGGTCTTCTGATACAGCCCCAGAATTATCTGTTACAATCAGGATTATTTCATGTGTACCTATTGGCAGTGCAATTTTAGGAGACTCTCCAAAAGCTACAGGCGAACCATTCATATACCAGGTATAACTATTAATAGAACCTGTGCTTGCAGTGGCTGAAAGCATGACTTCCGCTGTATCGGATGAAGTATAAACAGTTCTGTCTGGTCCTGCATTGGCAGCAAATGTTATGGATGCAACATCGTAGTGAAGTATAGACGGGCCAAATGACCCATCCTGATTTTTCATTCTGTGTTCTGCGATCATCCACCCATACATCCAGGGAGAATATGGATTACCACGTGTTTTTACATACCATGCAGTAATTTCCCCTACTTGTTTGTCACTGTCGTATCCCCAGGCTTTAGCAATGATTGACTTCACTAAACATCGGTGAAATTCCTGCCCGTTTTTAATCAGTCCCCTCATCTGACCTCCACCTCCAACGGTGGTTTCCCCATCCGCGTGAGTAAGGAAATTCCACATCAACCATGCATATTCAGCTGTACCGTCTCCGTAATTTTCACCACCATCAGCATACTTATTATATCTTGATGATGTCTTAAACTGTTTATATTGCCAACTACGGGGTATGCCGTCCGGATCGCTGGTCGGGACCATTTTGTAGTGATAGAGAATATTCTCTTCAGCAGCACATCCTTTTCCCAGCATGTGGGTCGTATCCCACTTATCCTCCTCGCTATTCCAGTACGGAGTACCATAGGATAGGGGTTGATTGCTGACAAGGGGCATCCCCATCGGAGCCATGCCCTCGGTTTCTGGTTGGGTTCCTTCCCTGCGGGGCACATTCTGTGCCGTAGGCACTGGCAGTGCCCCGTCAAATACTTTGATGTCTTTGATATCCACCCAACCATAGGGAGGTTGCGGACTTTCATAATCCTGGCCTCCCTTGTGCCAGACAAGTTCCTGCACCACTTTGCCGGAACTATCCCGCACTTCCAGTATTTCCCTGTGGTCGAGCCGGACCCAACCGTATCCGCACTGATCAGAAGTCATCGCACTGGTAACATTATAGGCTGATGACGAGGAAACCGGTGTGCCATCTGCATAACGTGTTTTAGCAGAATCATTTACCAGTTGCGTACATACCCAGTAATTGTCACTGCTGAATTGCCAGTTATCGGGATCATCGTACCAGTAAAAGTCCTGGGATTCCAACTGACTTGTAGTCGATGAGCATACAAGTATGATTCCGAACAGGTGTATATGAAGCCAGGAATTACGTTTCATTTTTCCTTTTAAAACAGTTTCCCTTGTTGATTACAGTGCATTTTGCAGGGCAAGAAACATCCCCCGGTAATAATGCAGCACTCTTATTGGATCTTCACTCGCTGATATTTCGGCATTGCAGTATCCCTGGAAATTGTTTTTGGCGAGCAGCTTAAATAATTTCCTGTAGGGATAATCCGGGTTCCAAAGTTCGTGTGTATGCAGGCTGCGGATACGGTCCTTGACGAGGTTGAAATTGTACTCCAGGCCTTCACCTTCCAGGTCCGTGGAAGAGCAGTTCCAGTTCACGTACACGTGTGGACTTTCGGAGTAATCAATTATTTTCTTTATCACAGGTATATTCCTTGTACCATCACCGTGTGCACACACCCTGATTTCCACGCCATGATTATAAGCAAACTCTCCGACCTCAGCCAGCGCTTTTCCAATCTGCTCCATTGTTTTTTCAGGGTCCACACCTTCCGGGAGTTTATTGGGAAATACCCGGAAACCTATTGCGCCCACATCCCTGGCAAGTAGTGTATACTCCTTCGTCCCTTCAATATTCTCTTTTAGTTCAGCAGGATCCGTGTAGTGATATTTAAATGCACTTGCCAGGCTGATGGCTTCAAGTGGAGAATCTTCAAAACGTTTCTTCACCTCTGCACGTTCCTTTTTGCTAAGCGATACTTCCACGCCGTGGGCATGCGTGGTGCGCAGTTCAACAGATTGAAATCCGGTTTCGGTGAGGTTGTTGATAATGGTATCAATATCCCAGGTTTTCGCAATGTTGTAGGTCATCACCCCCTGTTTCAAAGGGTTTTCGTTCCGATCGCCGGGGAGCGCAGGTTCGCTCCGGACGCCTGATCCCTGTAGGTGGAGCGGTATAAAGGCGGCAGAGCCTGTAACAGCTGCCGTCTTCAAAAAAGTCCTTCTTGAATTACCTTTTTTATTTTTCATTTTTTTTGGTATATAGTTGATAGTGTTGGACTCGAATAATTGTAGTTGGAATTACACTTTTTCAGGCATGATATATGGATAACGGAAATCCCTGGAAAGCAACGCATCTGCCTCAGGATTATCTACAAACTGCTCTTTTTCGGAATCAAAGAACAGCTCTTTTTCGCCTACCCGGTATGAAATGTTTCCAAAATGGCACAAAGCGGCTGACATATGTCCCTCGATCATCGGATTATCCAGGTCTTCTTTGCGACCGCTTCTTACGCAGTGCACCAGGTTTTTCCAGCCGTTGGTTCTTTCTTCTTCCGGCAAATCATCGTCTGACTTCGCTGGTCCGGGCTCTTCTCTCCGGCCGAAATAGGTTCTGAAGCTGCTACCGCTGATGGCCATATATCCTTCATCTCCGTAGACAAAACACCGGACACCGGAATCTTCAGGTGTGCCTTCGGGATTGGTGGGTAGTCCCCGCATTTCATTTTGTATGATCGTCCCGTCTTCATACACATAGGTAACATCCATGATATTGGGTGTTTCCTGCTCTTTTGGATCGCGGCCGTATAATCCACCGTTGCACTGAATTTTAACCGGATGGCTGTTTTTGTTCAGCGCCCAGCGTGCCGTATCCATCCTGTAAATGCCATTGTTACCGATTTCCCCGGTTCCTGTATCCCAGAACCAATGCCAGTGATACAAGAACCTGTTGATGTTAAACTGCCGGTATGGGGCAGGGCCCAGGAACATGTCCCAATGTACGCCCTCCGGGACAGGTGTATTGGGGAATATTCCGATCGGAACACGGTACCTCCAGGTAATCCCCCTGGCCATGTAGGGCTTGCCCAGCATGCCGTCGTGGATCATCTGAATCCCTTCTTTCACAGCTTTGCTGCTCCGGTAGCAGATGCCTGACTGGACGATACGGTTGTACTTTTCTGCTGCCTCTACCATTTTTCTTCCTTCAGCAACGTTATGACTGACCGGTTTTTCCACATACACATCTTTGCCGGCCTGGCAGGCCCATACCGTTTGAAGGGCATGCCAGTGATCGGGTGTTGCCAGTGAAACGATATCTATATCCTGGTCTTCAAGTACTTTCCTGAAATCGGGTTCTGTGGTTGGCTTTGAGCCAAATAAGTTCTCCACGATCTTCACATTTTCCGGAAACAATCGTTCATCAACGTCGCAGATTGTTTTTACGCGCACATTCGGGATCTCGGAAAAATTCCTGATATGAACGATGCCTCTTCCCCTGATGATCCCTCTTTCACGTTCCCGTTCTCCTGCAATTCCAATCACGGCAACATTGATTCTTTCATTCGGACTGTCGGAGATCATGTTCGGGATAAACGCCGGAGCAGCGATGATGCCACCGGCCATGCCTGCTGAGTTTTTAATAAAGGTCCTTCGTTGAATTTGCTTCATTGTATTTGGTATTAATTATGAAACATTATACTTTTCTTTCAGTTGTTCCCACATCTGCGCGTGTTCGATCAGATGGTTTGTATTATCTCCTTTTTTGATAATTTCCACTGAGAAAGCACCGTCGAAACCATCATAAAGTAACAATTCGAACTGCCGCTCAATGGCTTCCATTTTAATGGGATCATCGGGAATACTGAAATGAACGTGGGCAACACGCCCCTTGATGTGACGGTAGGCGGTGTCGGTATCTTCCCCGTTTCTCAGGCAGTGGGAGAGGTGCCAGTTTACCCTGAATGCTGGTGGGAAACCGGCCAGGTACATCATTTCACCGGTATCAAAACCGATGCTGTTGCCGTGTGTTTCCAGCGCAAGAAGCACCCCCGCTTCCCACGCTTTTTCAGCAGCGCGTGACTGGTATTCCGACTGGATTTTGTGACTTTCCCTGCGTTCAGCCGGATCCTCAGGCAGTTTGTCTGCAAAAAACCGGATACACGGTGCTCCAAGATCTGCGGCCAGGTCAATATAACGGTACATTTTTTCAAGTTGCTCGTCGCGGTCGTCCCTGAGAAATCTCACTCCCGGGGAAATCGCTGAAATACTAATCCCGCTGTCGGCAAACATCTTGCGTGCCTCCTTGCGCTGTGCAGTCGACATGCTCAGTTCAACACCATGGGCATGATCCCATTCAGGCCTGAACTCAACAGCCTGAAAGTGATATTTTTCGGCCAGTGCGATCAATTCAGGAAGCGTTTTATCCTGTGCCATGGAACTCATGAACCCGAGTTTCATGGCAAATGGTTTCCGAACCGGCTGCTTCCCGGACGGAATGGTGACCGGCTGATTGGCAAGCGTGGTTGCCGGTAGCATGAATGCTGCAGCAGAAATTGCTGTTGTCTGCAGGAATCTTCTCCTGGTTGGTTGTTTCTCCATGTTAATATTTGTTTAATTTGTTATACTTTCAAATGTCAATAAGTGTATATACGGAGTTAAGGTCTGCTAAAGTGGTTGTATCCGTATACCACTCAGGACTGTTTTCCCTTCAACTGGAATGAAGTCCACCTGGATACCCTCATCTTTTTCGGCGAATATGCGAAAAGTATATTCTGCAGCACGCAGTGGTCCGTATTGCCGGGCCAGGTTGAGATTTTCAAGTACAGCTGTTCCATTGATCATGAGATCAAACACCCGGCTCCCGGAGGATACACGTTGCGTTTCATTCACCGACAGGTTATAAATCAATTCCTTGTCCGGGTTCCTTTTGTCTGGCTCCACCAGGCAGATGGTTACCTCGTAATACCCTTCTTTCACATCGAACCGGTAGTTATTAATTCCTTCGACGAAGGTCTGGTAGAGCGGATTGTTATTGGTTCCTGATATGTCATCAGATATCCCGGTTTTCGGCAATCTTCCTCCTGTTCTGATCAATGGTTCACCGCCGGAATAACCCCATAGGCCGGGAGTATATTCCCTGTCTGACATCCAAAGGATTTTTGATCCGGGATCATAAAAGGAGAAGTGTGATCCCACATTTACCGCAATTGCTTTACGTTCAGGCGATGAAAGGGGAGGCGTATACAATGTGAAATCTATTTCAATTTGATCTTTCACTCCTTTGTTGTCTGTTGCTTCCAGCAGATTGACTCCATCCATGAAAGGAACCTCAAATACAACAGTATGGGATGCCACTTTTTTTCTGCCCAGTGAAGCCCCGTTCACCGATAATTCCACCTCGCCGGTATTGGAAAAGATCCTGACAGGATGGGTGGATACGCCTGTACCTGCTGCGTCTTCAATACCACCTTGACGGATATAGTTCTGCAGTGCGATGTGCAATACATCGTTCCCGGCAAAATGTGCACGGTAAAGGTTGCATACTGCTTTTTCAGTACGGTCAAAATTTACCAGTCCTTTTTGATTTACGTGAGGAATGGCATCTTTTCGTCTTTCAGATCCAAAATCAGCATAGTTCCATGCAGCAAAACCCGCCAGGTAGGGGATACGCATCATCTGGTCCAGGTAGGACGCATGCATGATCATCTGGTAATCTTCAGAATAATCCCACGGTACTGGTGATTCTGTGTGGTTCCTGGCATCTGTACCGGGACCGTATTCAGAAACGATCAGCGGTCTTTCGGGATATCGCTCGTATTGTTCAGCAAGGAAAGGTGACAGGTCCTCCATGTGGTGATAATACCAGCCGAAGTATAGGTTCCAGCCCAGGACATCCGCCACATCTGCCAATCCATACTTGTTATAACCTTCATTGTAGTGAATGGCCATGACCGTATGGTGATCCGGCGCCTCCTCTTTTGTCAGCTTTTCCAGTTGATTGGCTAGTTCCAGTGTTGCACCGGCAATTTGTGCTTTTTCCTGTTCAGACAGATCATCATCGCCCAGCATATTGATAAGGACTTCGTTCATATACCCGTAGAAAACCATGGACGGATGGTTCCTGGTCTGACGGATGTGTTCCCTTTGCATATCCAGGCAATTGTCCGTGAAGTCCTGTGTCTGCGTGATCCTGTTCACCACCGGGATTTCGGACCAGACCAGCAGTCCCAGCTGATCGCACATCCGGTATACTTCAGGAGCCTGGGGGTAGTGTGCCAGGCGCACAAAGTTGAATCCCAGTTCTTTGATGCTTCTGAAATCGTTTCTGTGGTCCGCATCAGACAGCGCATTGCCCTTTCCGGGAAGGTCCTGGTGACGGTTTGTTCCAATCAGTTTGAGTGGAGCTCCGTTTAACAGGAAGCGGTTCTGTTCGTCAAAACCAAACCAGCGCAGTCCGAGCGGTAAAATGAGTTCATCCAGCACCCCTGTTCCTTTCCCCTTGTCCCTGATGCGCACGATCACGTTGTACAGATGCGGTTCATCAGGAGACCAGAGCTCCGGATCTTTAATGGATATTTCATCAGTCCGGAAGTCAATGTTTTCACCTGCAGGAATTGTGACTTGTTGTGTATGAACTGCAACCATATTTTGTTGCCGATCGGTAAGGATCGTCTCCAGCAATATATCCTGTTTTTTTGAATGGTCATTGGTGAGCTGACCGGAAAGGGATATGGCAGCTTGCTCCCGGGAGATGTGGTCTGTTTGAATGAAAACCCCATCAGAAGCGTGGTTATCCATATCGAAATGGACATTTTCAGTAGCGATGAGCCTCACATTCCTGTAAATCCCGCCGTAGAAGGTAAAATCGGCTCGCAGGGGCGGGATATTGTCATTGTGTGCGTTATTCACCCGGACAGTTAAAAGATTTTTGTCATCCAGGTTCAGGTAGGGAGTAAGATCATAGCGAAAAGCTGTGTATCCCCCGGCATGGCTTCCCACTTTCTGGTGATTGATGTAAACATCGGTTTCCTGGTTGGCTCCTTCGAAGTGGATATATACTTTTTTGTCCTTCCATTCAGCAGGGATATTCAAAATTTTAGCATACCAGCCTGTTCCCTTGTAGAAGCCACTGATTTCATCCATTGCATCCTCGCTGTTCCACGTATGTGGAAGGTTGATCTGTTTCCAGGCTTCCAGGTTCGTGAAATCATGGTTTTCTGCCAGCGCACCTTTATAGAAAAACCATCCTGAATTGATCGTATGATCGATCCTTTGTGAAAAAATAATTGACGAAACTCCAAAAAGGAAAACAGCAAAAAAGAGCATGATTTTTCTCATGTAGCGGAACTTTTAGAGGTTACACTAATACTTAGGGTGAAGAAAAAACACAGGGGAAAATTTTCAGTTCACCCAAATTTTCCCCTGCATTTACAAAAATATTACTTCAGGATGATCCGTTCGATCTCTCTCTGGTTTCCTGTTTTAAGTTCCAACAGATACAATCCTTCTGAGAGGTCGTCTGCAGACCACACTTTTGTGTGCTTACCTGCCGGCATATCCTCGTTGATTAAGGTTGTGACTACCTGTCCAAGTGCATTATACACCCTGAGCGAGGTTTGTCCGGGCTGGTCTACATTGAATTCCACTGATGTATGTGCACTGGCCGGATTAGGATAGGCTTTCAGGCTGTTGTTGATGGCAATGGCCGGGTCATGAATACCTGCGGCTACTGGATCCACGAGGCCTGATTTATAGGCTAAATAGTCAATATCAATCGCACCGCTTTCCCCCGTGTTCTTGAATGCCATCCACACATAGGACCAGTCACGAAAGGATTGGCGTCCAGCTGTCACATCAAATGTTTCGGCAGAGGTATCATCGCCATCCATCCATATTTTAACCTGGTGCGTTCCTGTTCCACCCGGACTGATCTGGATCCAGAATTCATGCCATACGGTTGGATCCAGGTTGATTTTATTCACAGTAGTTGTCTCAGAAAGGTCACCAGGCATCCCAACTTCTTTGGCCGGCTCGGTTCCGTTGAGCAGGTTCATGTATAAACCGGCACCACCGAATGAGCTGATTGTGTCATCATCAAACTCTGTCAAAAAGGTAAATCCTATGGTTTTCTTGACATCGTCTACCCATTGGCTTACAGTAATTGGGGCATACCCGCTTCCATCGATTTCATACCCGTCACCTTCCGCTGGGTATGGCACCTCTTCGTCACCGTAAAGATTATCCACACCTTCGGTCGGGATCCTCGCCCTGAATGCCATAGTAAACCCGTCATCGAGGATCGCTGCCGATGAATCCAACCCTGCATGGGAAACACATTGGATAAATCCAATTTTCCTGTTGCTCAGTCCATTTTGAGGATTTTCCATTTCCAATGTACGCGGATCTCCTGTATCCTGTATCCTGAGATAGCTGCCGGTAACTTCTGTAATGATCCCCGCACCTCCCGGTGCAGAATTCGGTGTTGCCGGAGCCGAGTAATCCCATTCAAAGCTGCTCCTGGAAACCTCATAGGTACCATCGAGACCAGCCTCTGCCGCAGTATCGGCTACATCACCGTTGTAGATGTAATCCCAACCCCCGGTTGGTTCTAAAAATTGCGCTTGACTTAGCATTGTGACACTAAGTAATAAAACCAGTAGTGTAAATGTTCTTGATTTCATAATTTGTAGTTTAAAAATTAATGAATAAATTGAAGTTATTGGTTGTGAGTAATTTATGTGGATAAATACTGTTTGCCCCAGCCTCGAAGGCAAACAGTATTTATCAAATCATAAAAAATTCACTACAGTATTCCACTTTCAGGTATTTTCAACCCATTCCCTGCCTGTCAGGTCTGAAGTAGCGATAACTCATTCCCCGTCAAGGGGCTCCACATTATCTTCATAACCGGGATAACCATAATTCTGGTTGATCCTTCCCTGGGAATTTGATGCAATGACCTCTTCTGCTATGGGCCAGAGCATGTGATAGGGTCGTATGGTCCAGGCATACTCCTGGTATTGATAATTTGTTCCGAAATACTCGTTCTTCTCCATGACCCTGTCGTAATAGAAGTTGGACTCATGAATTGTTTCAAGGGAATAGCCTCTTAAGCCTAATTTGGCCATAACGAATGCGATTCGCGTTAGCTCTGATTTCCTGCCTTCTTCATAAAACAGTTCCCTCGCTCTTTCATCCAGGATGGTTTCAATCGACATATCAGCTGCTGATAAGGGGGAGGCATTCACCCTTTCACGGATTGCGTTTACATCATCTGCAGCCAGTCCCATCTCATCTTTCCAGACATGCGCTTCTGCTCTCAGCAGGTACGTCTCAGCTAATCTGAAGATGTACCAGTCTGAATGTCCGCCGTAGGGGTTCATTCCCGCTCCCTGGGGCCGGTCCTGGTCATCCACAAAGGCTTTGCAATACATAAAAGGATCCCAGCATTTTAAGGTATCTGTACAATACTCTTTCTGAACGGGCTGTCCAAAGTAATCTGAAGAGGGATTATTGTAATAGATGGAATCCATTGGAAACCAGTTCGGCCACTGGTGCCTCACATCACCTCCTGCATCATGCCATATCTCACGTGCGTGGTACTGCGTCATTTTGAATTTACCTATTCCCCTTCCGGTGATGCTGATCAGCGGTTCACCTTCCAGTCCGTCGGTACATCCCCTGCTTCCTGAAGGATCAAGCATTTCCGCCCTGTACCATGCAGGTATCAGGTATCTCCCGCGCCTTGACCCGCGATCAGTGCCCCCTTCAAGCAGGTACCTGTCCTGATATACCAGGAGCGCTTCTTTATTTTCCGGTA
>CAYOSB010000033.1:0-22426 GCA_964406495.1 uncultured Bacteroidaceae bacterium
AATATATTAGCTTCGCTGAGCTCATCGCCAGGGCGATTTCGGTTCATGCCCTTTTGTGCTTGCTTCCTCTGAAATATTAATGTTCAATGATGAAGGTTTCAATGGTTTACAAACGGAAGCCCAGATAAATTTGCCCGGAGGTACATCAGGCAGGACTTTTATTTTTGTTACTTTTGTTCAAACGATAAAACTATGAGAAAGATCGCTTTGGTCACCGGTGCCACTTCCGGGATTGGCAGGGCTGCTGCCCTGATACTGGCAGAAAATAATTACGATGTAATAATCACGGGACGGCGCCGCGAGATGCTTCGGAACACAACACAGATGATCCGGGATGCAACAACATCGGATGTACTTGAGCTTGTCTTTGATGTCAGGGACAATGCACAGGTCATGCAATACCTGGGAAACCTCGAGGGCAAATGGAAACAGGTGGATGTATTGATCAATAATGCCGGACTGGCCTCGGGACTCAGTCCCGTCCATGAAGGCGATATCGCGGACTGGGAGAAAATGATCGATACCAATATCAAGGGATTGCTGTATGTCACACGAATCATTGCTCCCGGAATGGTGGAGCGTGGATCGGGACACATTGTCAATATTGGGTCCATCGCCGGTAAGGAAGTATATGAAAACGGGAATGTTTATTGTGCAACGAAGCATGCGGTGGATGCCCTGAACAAAGGCATGCGTACTGACCTTGTGAATCATAACATCAAAGTAACAGCCATCAACCCAGGGGCTGTTGAAACCGAATTTTCCGTGGTAAGATTTCATGGGAATAAAGAGAAAGCCGACCAGGTATATAAGGGATTCACACCATTGTACGCACAAGATATTGCAGAGGCGATTCTCTTTGCTGTAACCCGCCCTCCCCACGTGAACATCAACGACATGCTGATCATGCCCACAGCTCAGGCCAGCAGCTCCAAAACAGTAAAAAGCATGTAAGGTGGTCATCGATGCACATCTGCATATCGGGCTGAATGGCTGGACAGAGAAGCGGCTGATGAACTACCTTGATGAGCAGGGAATAGAGAAAGCCTGGCTACTTACCTGGGATGAAATGAATCCCGCTGTACCATCCTATTATATTCCCCTGGATATTGAAGCCGTCCGCAGGGCTTTCAGGCAACATCCGGACCGGATCGTACCATTCTATGCCCCTGACCCGGCACGGAATGACTGGAAGGACCGACTGAATGCACGACTGGATGAAGGATTTGCAGGCTGTGGTGAACTGAAGGTTGCCTACCGATGGAATGATCCCAAAGTGACTCCGCTGCTTGAATTCCTGGATGCAAACCGACTCCCGCTGATTTTTCATATGGAACAGGGACGCAGGTTTTTTATACCGTCCAGGGACAGAGGTAGCGACTGGCTGTTCAAACGATTGATCAATGAGCGGTTCAACGGCAGGGCAGCCCGGCTGATCGGGAACCTGGCGCAGAAGAAGGGATTTCTTCGCCACTACCTGGAGAAAAGAATGGTCGATTTCCCCGGGTACCTGATGGATCTTGAACTGCTCGGAGAAGCGATAAAAAGCTATCCCGGCATCACCTTCATCTCCCACGGACCCCATATCTGGAACCATTTCTCTGTCCCGGAAAAACCATACCTGTTTATTCAAAAAGGAAAGGTGAACGGTGAAGGTATTCTCTGGAAGCTGCTTGATGAGCATGAGAATTTATTCTGCGATATCTCGGGATTTACATGTTTCACCGCATTGAACCGGGACCTTGATTTCAGCAGGACTTTCCTGGAACGGTACCATCGCAAGATATTGTTTGGTACCGACAACTGGGAACTGGGTCTGAGGGATTTCCTCGACCGGCTTTCGTTGAAGCAGGGGACGATGGAACATATCATGCATAAAAACGCCGCAGGGATCACAGGCAACTATTCATAATAATTCTACGGTGACCTTTTATACAAAATATTTACATTTGCTCAACTAATCACCAATCTATCCACTTATGTATACACCGGAATATCTAGAAGAATTTACGATCAGGGTTTTTGAAAAAATGGGTTGTAGCACCGAGGATGCAAAAGCTGCCACAAAAGTTTTTATTGCTGCTGAATTGAACGGGTTGCCATCGCACGGCATGTTGCGGATCAAGGATTATTTCCAGTTATGGCAGGCCGGCCGCATCAATGTAAAGCCTGATGTAAGGATCGTTCATGAATCTCCCAGCACTGCAGTAGTGGATGGAGATGGTGCCATTGGAATGATCGCTGCCACCCGTTCGATGGAGATTGCCATTGAAAAAGCCAAAGTGGCCGGAACAGGCTGGGTTTCCACCCGTGGCTCCAACCACTATGGTATTGCAGGCTATTATTCCATGATGGCACTGGAACATGACATGATCGGAATCTGTATGACCATTGCCAACCCGGTCGTCGCTCCCACCTGGTCGGTATCGCAAATGCTGGGTACCAATCCCATCGCAGTAGCCGTTCCGGCAAAATCATATCCCCCGTTCGTTGCAGACTTTTCCACTACCCCCATTGCAAGGGGCAAGCTTGCCGTTGCAGGAAAAAAAGGAGAAAAAGTACCTTTTGGTTATGTCCAGGATAAGGACGGCGTCCCTTCTGAAGATCCCGATATCATAAAAGAGGGTGGCTCCATGGTTACCCTCGGGGGAAGCTATGAACATGGCAGTCACAAAGGATATTGCATGAGTGCAATAGTCGATATTTTCTCCTGTGTACTTTCTGGTGCCAACTTCGGTCCCTTTTGTCCACCTTCGGTTGCTTATCTGCCAGTGAAAGAAGAAAAAGTCGGAGAAGGAACCGGTCATTTCTTTGGTGCCATGCGCATTGATGCCTTCCAGGAAAAAGATGCCTTTTTGTCGCAGATGGACAAATGGATTGAGACCTTCAAAAGTGCCAAACCCGCTAAGGGACACGACCGTGTCCTGATCCCCGGGGAACCTGAGCGTGAAAAAAGGGAACGCATACTGAAAGAGGGAATCAATATTATTGAACCCATTCAGAAAGAGATGAAAGAGATTGCCGATCACCTGGGCGTGGAGTTCCAGGTGGGGATGTAAAGAGTCAAAGTTCAATCTTCGGTCAGAGTTCGTTCTGGCTGTCAAAGTTCAATCTTCGGTCAGAGTTCTTTCTGGCTGTCAAAGTTCAATCTTCGGTCAGAGTTCTTTCTGGCTGTCAAAGTTCAATCTTCCTGCCGAGGTTCAATCTTCGGTCAAAGTCCGATCTTCCTGTCAAAGTCCGATCTTCCTGCCGGGGGTCCATCCTGCCCCGGCTGATTCAAGCTCGGACTCAATGGCACATATTTCTTCCTCCGCGGCACGCAACCTGTCCACCAGTGGTGGAAACTCCTCTTTCAGTATATTATATTGTTCCACAGCGACCTGGCTCAACCTGGTACTGTTGCTCCAGTGCTTGTATACCGCCACATTCAGCCTCCTGTTCAACGGCATTTCCATGGGTGGCAGCTCTTCCCAGCTGGCCCGTGCCGATGGCCCGTGCAACCTGTAATGCAGGTCTTCCAGTTCTTTTTGTACTTTTGTGATCCTGACCTGGAGTGAAAGGTCGGCTTCAGGTGTACGGAGCGCGACTTGTTTCAAACTGGCAACCTTTCCCAGTTCCTCGCTCAGCTTCCTGTCCATGCCCATGAATACCCTTGAAAGTTTGGTGACTTTCTCCTGGAAAGCCACGAGTGCTTCCCGGTCCTCAGCCGCCAGGGTATTCAGTTCCAGGGGTTCTGCATCAAAGGAAACAGGATCCACCAGCCGGGTGATCTCCTCCTTCGCAACCAAATCCATAGAAACTTTGTAGGTGCCTGGCATCACCATGGTCCCGGACCTGCTATCCGAGGTGGCATCAAAATCTCCCCGCTCAAGATCGACAGGTGACGGATAATCATAGCGCAGATCCCATGTAAACCGGTCTGTTCCCTTCCCGGCCTTTTTTGTAATCCGCCGCACAGGCGTTCCGGTTTCATCATATATATTGAACACCAGGTAGGGTGCGACCTCCGCTGCTTCGGCACGCAGCGTCTCCCGAGCAGGCTGAGGTATAGGCTGTTTCTTCTCAAACAATTCCTTCTCCCGCGCTCTCCTGGCCTGTCGCATCGTCTCCGGAACTTCTTTCAGATGGTAGGTGATCTGCGCACCAAAATCAGGATTATCAGCAGTGTAATAGGTAGATCCCTGGCCGTATTTACTTCGTGTTTTGTGATACATTTTTGCTGACGGGATCTGAAAAATATGTGCCTGCTGGTCCATGACCTCCCCACGCATGGCCAGCTCCCTTAATGGAGTGTAGTCATCGAGAATATAGAATCCGCGACCGAATGTGGCCACGACCAGGTCATTCTCCCGTTCCTGTATGACCATATCCCGGATGGCAATGGCAGGGATCCCGGTGCTAAGTTCCTGCCAATCTTTTCCTCCGTCAAGCGAAAAATAAACCCCGAATTCCGTTCCCGCAAACAACAATGACTGCTCCTGGTGGTCCTGCTCAAGGGTATGCACGGTCTCATCGCCGGGAAGATTTTCTGCCAGGGATTTCCATGTCCTTCCTTTGTCAGTACTTTTCAGCAGGTAGGGTTTGAAATCGTCCCGTTTTCTGTTATCAAAAGAGACATAGACCACATCTTCATCGAATTTATCGGCCAGGATGTCGCTGATATAGGTGTGCGCAGGCACATCCTCAAACTCCATGACCTTTGTCCAGGTTTTCCCACCATCTTCCGTAACCGAAAGCACACCATCGTCTGTTCCTGCATACAACAGGTCGGGATCCAGAGGTGATTCGCAGAATGAGACACCGGTGCCGAAAAGGCTGGTGGAGACATCCTTTACCACTGCATCGTAGCTCCAGTAAAGTCCCATCACAGGCCAGCTGTTCCGGTCCGTCCCTGAAGTCAGATCACCGCTGATGACCTCCCAGTGGTCTCCCCGGTCGTCTGATCTGAAAACCTTGTTGGCCATGGCATAGATTCTCCCGTTTACATGCTTACTTACCACCAAAGGAGCATTCCAATTCCATTTATAGGTATCCTCACCCTTGCGCGGTCGTGGCTTGATATCTACTGATTCCCCACTGGCCCGGTCATACCTGGTTGAATTTCCATACTGCGCCTCACAATAGACCAGGTTCGGGAATTCGTTGTCGATCCCCACCCAAAATCCATCGCCGCCGCGTATCGCTTTCCATTCTTCACTGGATACCCCCCCACTGCTCGTGTTTTGCGAGGGTCCCATCAGGGTGTTATTGTCCTGAGTCCCACCATAAACATTATAAAACGGGAACTCATTGTCGACATTGACGCGATAAAACTGGGTGACAGGGAGGTTGGTTTTAAACAACCACGTATTCCCGGCATCAAAAGTTTCATAGACACCCCCGTCGCCACCAATCAACAGGTGTTTCGTATTTTCCGGATCGATCCATAGCGCATGGTCATCAACATGCCTTCCATCCATGCCCAGGTTGTGCCATGTTTTCCCTCCGTCATCCGTATATTTTGAATAGGTTTCCATGGAATACACCCTGTCGACATCCAGCGGGTCACAATATATTTCATTATAGTACTGCCCGGAAGAATGGTGATCACTCATTTTCGTCCAGGAGGCCCCCCGGTCGGTGGACCGGAAAAATCCGCCTTTATCTTCTGCAGCTTCGACAATCAGGTAGACTACATTATGGTCGGCCGGAGATACTGCTATGCCCATACCGCCAATATCAACAGAAGGAAGACTGCTCATGGACCTGGTCCAGGTCTCTCCTCCATCGAGGGATCTGTATACAGCAGATTCAGGACCACCGCCAATCTTTGTATGCACATGCCGGCGTCGCTGCTCACTGGTGGCATACATCATATCAGGATTCACGGGATCGATCACCACGTTGTTGACGCCCGTATGCTCACTGATATCCAGCACCTTTTTCCAGGTCGTCCCACCATCAATGGTTTTATAGAGGCCCCTGTCGCCACCCGGACCCCATGCCGATCCTTCTGCAGCAACAAAAACCACATCTGAATTTCCAGGATGGATTACAATGGCACCAACTTGCCTTGACGCTTTCAGCCCCATATCTTCCCAGCTTTTACCTCCATCGATGGATTTGTAGATACCATCTCCGTAGCCCAGGGCACGCTGGTGGTTGTTTTCCCCGGTGCCTACCCATATGATGTTGTGATTGTTCGGATCCATGGTGACCACACCGATGGAATACACCCCCTGATCATCAAAGACAGGCCTGAAAGTAGTACCGTTGTTGGTTGTTTTCCAGACATGACCGCAAGCCACCCCTACATACCATTCACTGGGATCTTCCCTGTTCACTGCAAAATCTGCAATACGGCCCGAAGTCATGGCAGGGCCGATACTGCGCCATTTCAATCCTTTCCCGATAGAAAGTTCTTTTTTACCGTTCGACTGGTCCTCACCTTCCTTTTTTTTCTTCTCACTGGCTTCAAGATCCAGGGTTCCGGCTACCAGGAAAAAGAATACCAGGGGCATACAGATGTGCTGTCGCAAAATTGCAGGCAATATCAATTTCATAATACTTGTTAGATTTAGTTACTATTATTGTGATTGTGAATCCCGAAAATACTAACCTTCGTGTAATTATCATGTGCTTTTTATGTGCTTTGTATCACATTACCGGGATTATTTTCCAGGGAAACCCTGGCTGGTCTTTCGTTTCTTTGAGACGGTAGCACGTGTCCTTTCCTGCAAATCAATAAGATGCATATTACCTGATCCCTAACATATGCCCAGGGCCACTATCTGCATCAAAAACACCTGTTTTTGTAAAGGAATTGGTTAATTTTGCCTGAAATCAAGATAAATTCGTCGAATCAGAGCTCAACATTTATGAAAATCTTAAAACAACACCGGACCATACGAAAATACACAACCAGGGAGATCCCGGGAGCGTTGCTGGATTCCATCCTTGAATCAGGAACCAGGGCCTCCACGACCGGTAATATGCAGGTGTACAGCGTGGTGGTGACACGGGATGAAAAAATGAAAGCACGCCTGGCGCCCTGTCATTTCAACCAGCCCATGGTAGAGGAAGCACCTGTAGTACTTACTTTTTGTGCCGACTTCAACCGATTCAATAAATGGTGCCGGCAACGAAATGCAGAACCGGGATATGACAATTTCCTGTCTTTTGTCACTGCTGCTATCGATGCATTGCTGGTAGCCCAGAATGTGTGTGTCGCTGCTGAAGACGAAGGGCTCGGAATCTGCTACCTGGGAACAACCACCTATATGGCGGAACAGATCATAGATATACTTGAGCTTCCCTCAGGGGTGGTCCCCATTACGACCGTGACCCTGGGCTATCCTGCTGAAAAGCCGCCCCTGAATGACAGGTTACCGCTGGACGCGATTGTTCATCAGGAAACCTACAGTGACTATTCCGAAGAGGATATTGACATGATCTATGATGAGAAAGAATCCCTTGATTCGAGTAAACAATTTGTAGAAGAGAACGGGCTGGAAACACTCGCACAGGTCTTTACAAAGGTGCGTTATAAAAAAGAAGACAATGTGACTTTTTCCAACAAATTATTAGAAGTGCTGCGGAAACAAGGATTCATGAACCAGTAAGCACGCGTCCAACCATTAAAAATCACCAAAAAGGCACTTTTGTTCCACCAATCAACGTTATAAATTGACGAAACACTGTTTTGCGGGGTATGTAATACGGTCAGTTGCTGTATGCATCCATGACCACCACATACCGCACATTATCAGTAATTCACAAAAATTATGTGCCATATCGGAAGTTATTAACAGCTATTTAACTTCTGCGTTTTTTTGTATTTAATTTAATTTTATATTTGTAGCAGGTAGTCATGAATTAAAACCATCGTTATGAAAAAATTAGCAGTTATCGTCGTACTCGTATTTGCAGCCGGACTGATCATGAGTTCTTGCAACAGGGAAGTGTGTCCAGCGATGTCCGATCTGCAGGAAAATACATCTGAAGTCACCCATGCATGACATTCAGGGATAGTATGATCCCGATCATTATAACCTAAAGATTTGTCCGCCGGGCAGATCTTTTTTTTTGTTCACAAAACTTCCCGGTCCGATTTTCGTTATACCTTTGTACGCTGCAAATATATTTTGTAATCTGCGAACTGATCGAGATGAAGAAGGCATTCAACATATGCATCCTTGTAGCTTTATCGGCCCTGGTAAAAGGACAGGGGATCATAAATGATCAGCCGAAGATGCTGTTCAACAACGAACAAACCTTCGGTATCTTCCTGAACAGCAATGGAGTCGGGGCTGATTTTCGCTACGCCAGGCTGATTGATGTCCGGAACGACAGGATTTATGAGGCTTCGTTCGACTATGTGCGGCACCCCAAGGAGTATAAGTCCGTGGTTGCCTATAATTTCTACAATCGCAGGTTTGTGTATGGAAAAGACAACCTGTTCTGGGAACTAAAAGGCCAGATGGGCAACCAGCACGAGTTGTTCAGGAAATATGACTTTTCTTCCATTTCCATTAAGATGCATTACACCGGTGGAATTTCGCTTGGCTTCCTGAAGCCAATCTATTATGAAATCATCTCCTATAATAGTGTAGGCGAGGCTGAATCCATTGAAGAAAGCAGGTTCGACCCGGGTTATCATCTGTATAATTACGGGGGCACATCAGCATTTACCAGGGGATTCGATGAGTTGAAGGTTATACCCGGTCTGACTGCCAATGCAGGCTTTAGCTTTGAGTACAGCGAGCGGGAGCCGTTGATCCATGCCCTTGAGGCCGGACTGGGTTTTACCATCTACCCGAGAAATATCAAGATCATGGCAACTGACGAAAATAACTATTTCTTTTTCAATTTCTTCGTTGGATATCGCTTCGGAACCATGATCGACGTCAGTGAATCGGGCCGCGCCAAATCATGGAAGGAAAGGCGCAAAGAGCGCAGGGAAGCCCAGGAGCAAATGCCCGGGACAGGATTTCCTCCGATACCCCGGTAGTTAGCATTAACTTAACATTGAATTCCCCTTCATTTTTTTGACAACTGATTATTATTGGTTACATTTGCACTCTTCAAAAAATAAGCACAAACAATTGTTGTTCAACTAATAGTTTATTAAATCATGGGAAAAATTAAAGTAGCCATTAATGGATTTGGCCGAATTGGTCGTAACGTATTTAAACTTGCACTCGAAAGAGATGATCTGGTTGTTGTGGGAATCAATGATCTCACCGATAACAAAACCCTCGCGCACCTGCTGAAATATGACTCTACCCAGGGTCAGTTCCCGGGCGTATCGCACGACGACGAGAACATCATTGTAGATGGTGTAAAATATAAAGTGTCTGCGGAAAAAAATCCCGCCAGTATTCCATGGTCAGAAACACCCGATGTTGTGGTTGAGTCCACCGGTGTTTTCCGTTCCAAGGAAAGTCCCAAGGGCGGATATGGCGACCACCTGAAGAACGGTGCAAAGAAAGTGATCCTGACTGTTCCTTCTAAAGATGCGATTGACAATATGATCGTTCTTGGTGTGAATGACGATGCACTCAGGTCAGAGGACCAGTGTGTATCCAATGCATCATGTACCACCAACTGCCTTGCGCCGGTTGTTAAGGTATTGAACGATGAGTTTGGTGTTGAAAATGGCCTGATGACCACCATCCACTCCTACACCAATGACCAGGCGATCCTTGACCTCCCGCACAGTGACCTGCGCCGGGCAAGATCAGCCGCTGTCTCGCAGATCCCCACCACTACAGGTGCTGCCAAGGCAGTCGGAAAAGTGATCCCGGAACTGAATGGCAAACTCGACGGTATGGCTGTCAGGGTACCCACCCCGACCGGTTCTATGGTGGACCTCGTTGCCAACCTGAAGGTTGAGGTAACCAAGGAGCAGATCAACGCAGCAATGAAAAAAGCTGCTGAAGGTCCTATGAAAGGAATCCTTGCCTACACTGAGGATCCTATTGTCTCTGTGGATATTATTCATGATGCGCATTCCTCAATATTTGATGCATTGTCAACCATGGTGAATGGCAAAACTGTGAAAGTAGTATCCTGGTATGACAACGAATGGGGATATTCTGCAAGGGTTGTTGACCTGGTACCGAAGCTTTTTGAATAAGCTAAGCAATATACCTTACTGTAAAGACCGTCTCGAAAGGGGCGGTCTTTTTTTGTGCACCCCCGACGACCGGCATTGTGCATCTCTTCGCTGACGATCGTTAATATTTCCAATCAGGATCAAATCGGGTCAATCCAACCACAATTGTGGAGTTAAGACTACACAGCAGGATATAAAAACAGTTGCCCCGCCTTCTTTAAATCTTTGTTTTTCTGAATATTAACTCTCCTGTGCGCTTTTGGCACACTATTCACACCATACAGGACATGTAATGAGCAATAATGTGCAAAAAAAAACGGAAGGACAGAAATATATGAGAGTAGGAGCCATCATGATCATTACGGGCCTGATCGGCCTCATGCTATATGCATTTCAATATGACGCTACAAGCAACATGATGATTGAAAAAGAACCACAAGAAGATACGATGACAGAGAAGAAAAACATTTACAACTATGCAATATTGCAAGCCGGGAGCATTCAACCCGAAGGATGGATCAGGGAGCAGCTGAAACGCGACCTGGCTGATGGATATATCGGCAGTTTTGACGAGGTACACCCTACCGTGACCCACGATGTATTTGTAGAGCAGAACCGGAAAAGCAAGCGGAAATTTTCCATGCGCAAAGAGTGGTGGAGCGGAGAACATGAAGGATACTGGAAAGATGCTGTGATCCGCATGGCCTTTCTTACCGGACAACAAGAATTTATCACCCGGGCAGATCAATGGATGAACGAACTGGTAGACGCTGCCGGGGAAAACGGCTATATTGGTATTTACCAGCCCGGCGACGAAAGAGGGAGCCGGTTTAACCACACCAGGGAGAATGGTGAACTTTGGGCAACCAGCCGTATGCTCATGGCCATGCTTGCCTATTATGAATATACGGGGAACCGCGAGGTGCTCAATGCGGCACAGGATGCCGCACAACTCATCATGAAGCAGTACAAGGATGAAAACTATTTTGCAAAAAAATCACGTGGTGGCGGCGTGAGTCACGGGATTGGATTCTTCGAAAACCTGGAGTGGCTCTACAGGATCACCGGAAAGCAGGAATACCTGGATTTCGCGGAAAAATTATATGAAGATTTTAACAGTGTTGAGGTACGTGATGACGACCTCCAAACGGACCAGCTGCTGAACGATGATGCATTGTTTGAAAAGCACGGTGCGCATATCGCGGAAGGTTTTTTTGTCCCCGAATTCATTGCAGCCATCAAAGATACCGCAGAATATGATGAAGCAGCGGACAATGCCATTGCCAAGCTGACGAAGCATACAACGCCTTCCGGTGCGATGCGCTGTGACGAGTGGATCAAGGGACGCGAGGGTGACGCCGATGAACGATATGAATATTGCGGTATCGCCGAGATGGTAAGCCCGCTGAATAAAATGATCGCTCTCTCCGGCGACCTTTTCCTGGCTGACCGGATTGAGACCATGACATTCAATGCCGGTCAGGGATCCCGGTTCCCGGTATTGTCAGCACTTTCCTACTTTACAAAAGACAACCGCATCCGCATCAATCACCGCGAGATTGCGCGGAGGGAAACCTACGATGCCGCACACTTTGCAGCTGCCTGTTGCGTGCTGAACGGCGGAAGACTGATGCCCTATTTCGTGGAAGGAATGTGGATGCGGGACCTTCAGGATGATGGGCTGGCGGCCGTACTCTATGGTCCGAACAGCCTCTCGACCAGGGTGCGTGGAACAGCTATAGAAATACACGAAGAGACAGGTTATCCGTTTACCGATACGATCACCTTTCATATCAACCCGGAAGAAGCGGTCAACTTCCCACTCACCCTTCGCAAACCGCACGGATGTGAAAACATAACAGTTGAATTACCCGACGGTGCCTCAATGACAGAGGGGGATGATGCTTTTGTAATTGAGCATCAATGGAAAAAAGGAGACCGGGTGCATATGATCCTGAATTTCCAGGTGCAACAGGTTGAGCAACCTGCCTCAAAATCAGTGAAAGAAAAAGGGGTCTACGTAAAAAGAGGCGCCATTGTATATGCACTGCCGTTTCAACATGAAATTGTGCCTGTCAAGGAACATCGAAACAGTGGATTTTACAGGTACCGCATCACCCCGGAGAATACGCAGGCATGGGACTACAAACTGGATGTTGGAGGACCTTTTGAGTATCGTGGGACCCAGGATGAACTGATTGCCCCCTGGGATGACCCCGCGGTCCACCTGAAGGTGTGGCTGGTAGATCAACAGGGTGTGAAGGAGCCCTTTGAGCTTGTCCCCATGGGAAACACCATATTCCGAAGGGTAACTTTCAGTGTTGATCAATAAACCAGGCTGCACCTTGTGATCAACCCTGAGAGGATTAATAAACGAAGTCTGAATTTTGTATATTTGTTTATAAACGGCTTTAATCATGAAAGAAAAAGTAAGCATTGTAATCTGTGCCTATAACGAGGAGGGTACGATCGAATACGTGGTCAGGACCTGTCACGAATTCAATCCTGGAAGCGAGATCGTTGTAGTGGATGATGGGTCGGAAGACAAGACACCGGAGATCCTGGCTGCATTGAAAAAAGAGTTTGACTTCAAACTGGTAACGCTTGAAGAAAACCAGGGCAAAAGTCATGCAATGGTAGTGGGCGTTGAGCATGCCGAAAGAGAGGTCATCCTGTTCTGGGATGCGGATGTGACCAACATCAGGAAGGAGCATTTTGACCAGGTAATCGAACCCGTGGTCTCCGAGGATTCGGAGGCTGATATGGTCCTGGGGTCTCCTTCAGAAACCCTGATCGACTACCGGGTCAACCCGTTTAAAAGCCTTACCGGCGAACGTGCCATGCGTAAAAAGGACATCGTCCCGATCCTGGAGAACATCAAGGATATACGCTTTGGTGTGGAAACGTATATCAACCTCTATTTCCAGGCCCATGGAAAAAAGGTGAAATACACCCTGCTGGACGGACTGGAACATCCCACGAAGTATGCAAAAACTTCTTCGGGCAAAGCCACCCAGGAGTTTATTTCAGAAGGAAAGGAGATCGCTGTCACGTTGCTCCAGAACTACGACCTGATCACAAGGAGAATAGGCAATTCTTTCGAGGAACAGGGCGTTAAGGTCAGGGATTCATTTGAAAAACTGCAGAAAGAGATCAACGAAAGAATCCAGGCGCTACTGAAAAATAATGGCTAAGAAGACACTCATCCGCTCCATTCTTTTTCTGCTTATAGGCATCGCCATCTTCTGGTGGGTATTCAGGGGGACAGATTGGAACAACCTGGTGCAGGAATTCCGCAAAGTCAAATGGATCTGGATCATTATTTCCCTTGCACTGAATATGCTGGCCCTGACCATCAGGGCATTCAGATGGAAAGCGCTTTTCATTCCCATGCGGTACAACCCGCACACCTTTAACCTGTTCCTGGGCAATGTGGTGATGGCATTCACCAACCAGGTGATCCCCCGGGGCGGCGAGATCGCCAGGCTGGGAGTAGTCAACAAGACAGACCGGGTGCCTTTTGCCAAACTATTTGGTACGGTGCTGGTAGAGCGTCTGACCGACCTGGTGATCCTGGTCATGATCTTTATCGGCCTGATCGTATGGAAGTTTGACCTGTTCCGGGAGATACTCCAGCTACCCCAGGTGACCCTTGGTAACCTGGACCTGCAAAAAGCCCTGGTCATCGGCGGAATCGCAATATTCATCATCCTTGCAGGGATCATTGCAATTAACAGGTTCAACCTGTTTACTAGATTCAAGGGAAAGGTCAGGCAATTCATGGACGATGTAAAGGAAGGGTTCACCTCCCTTCGTCACGTAAAGAACAAAACACTTTATTTCAGCCTTTCGGTAGCCATCTACATCGCCAGTTTTTTTATGTTCTATTTCCTCTTTTTTGCCCTGCCGGCAACTACAGGATTATCTTTCTCTGCAGCGGTGTTTACCTTCGGTGTTGCCACACTGGCATTTCTGCTCCCGATACAGGCCGGACTGGGTGCCTGGCATTTTTTGGTAATACAGTGCCTGCTGCTTTTCGGTATTGAGAGTGAGACCGGGAAAGCTTTTTCACTCATTGCCCACGCGGCAACAAATCTTGTGAATATTCCTTTGGGTGCGATTGCTTTTGGTATTCTCGCGTTTCAACGCAAAAAAAACAGATAAAAAAAAGGCCACCTCGCGGTAGCCTCCTGTCATTATTTATAACTTCTCAGTAGTACTCGATAATCTCAAAGGGGATCTGCATGGTTTGTTCATAATGTTGCCCCAGCTCTTCAATTGATTCATCCCCTTCTTCAAAAAACCATTTCACAAGCACTTTGTGCCCCTTCAAATGATTCTCCTTCAGGATCCTGAGCAGCTCCAGCATGTATTTTGAAGAACCGCTGTTAATGTACTCCAGCTTAATATTCATTACCGTTTCATTAGCAGGAGCATTGAAATATTCGTTCAACCAGTCGATCAGTCTTTCAAAAAACTCCCCGGGATCTTCAGGGATCGATCTCCCTTCCATATTGAGTTCCCCGGCTGAAGCACTGAACTCCACCATAGGTGAATTAAACGTTTTTTTTAGAAAAATATCCTCCATAAAAACACATCATTTATTCATGTCTCAATGCAATAATCGGATCAAGTCGTGATGCCTTCCTGGCCGGGATCACACCCGATATAAGACCTATCACAAAACACACCGAGACGCCCAGTATGATCCAGCTCCAGGGCACAATGAACCTTGTTCCAATGGCTAAAGATACTGCATTTCCTATTAAAATTCCTAAAATTATTCCCACAATGCCTCCGATCTGACCTATTACGACGGCTTCGTAGAGAAATTGGCGCCTGATCATCTTCGTTTTTGCACCAAGCGCCATCCTGGTGCCGATCTCCCTGGTTCTTTCCGTCACCGAAACAAGCATGATGTTCATCAGGCCGATACCGGCACCGAGCAGGGTGATGATCCCAATGGCGATGGCCACTACCCGGACAATTTTCAGGTTTTCAATCAGGATCTGTGACAATTGGTCGCTGCTGGTGATATTAAAATCACTCTCATCCCGCGGATCCAGGCCCCTGACGATCCTGAATATTCCTTCGGCCTCCGACATGGCCATCTCCATCATTACCGGGTCATATGCACGAACGCTGATGTTATAATTCATATTTGGCCTGGAAAAATACTGTCGCACATTGGTGTAGGGAATCAGGCACAACCGGTCGGATCCCATCCCCATGGAAGTCCCCCTGCCCTTCAACACCCCGATCACCCGGTAACGACCGTTACCAATAACCAGGAACTGGTTGAGCGGATCCCCGGTCTCACTGAATGCTGCATCCGCAATATTACTTCCGATGATTACAACAGGTTCGCTGTTTTGAATATCTGTTACGTTAAAGTTTCTTCCCCTCGATATTTCATATCCTGCTGTAAATAAAAATCCTTCGTCCACCCCACGCACCTGCACGTTGGGATTCGATTTATAGTCTTCATGTTTGACCACAGCGTTGCCGGAAGCCCAGGTCTGGATGGAGACTTCTGCAGGAAAAATGAACCGCTCCTTGAATTCCTGTGCCTGCCTGTAACCGATGTATTGATGGTTCTTCCTGCGATATGACTGGTTCCCGATCTGTACATTCATGCTCCTCGATTCAATGGTAAAAGTATTGGCACCCATCAGGCTGAATTGGTTGGTAAGACTGTTCTGAATGGCATCTATGGCTGTCAGAATCCCTACCAGCGCCATGATTCCAAAAGCAATGATCAGTACGGTCAGGATCGTCCTCACCAGGCTGGTGCGAATTGCCTTAAAGGCTATACGCAGGTTTTCACGAAATAATATGGCGGAGCTCATTAAGAAAATTTATTTAGTACTAAAGGTAAGAAAAACTGAACAATCTTATTTTTCCATACGTCAAAGTATCAACAATTATTTTGTTAGGTACATTATACCTATTTTTGTGCAATCATAAAAAAATTAAACCAATGGCATTTGATCTTGACCTCATCCAGAATTACTATTCCGCACTTGCATCACAATTGGAAAATGTTCGCACAACACTCAACAGGCCCCTGAGCCTGACTGAGAAAATATTGTATACGCATTTGTTCAATAGCAAAACACTAAAAGATTTTCAACGCGGTGGTGATTATGTGAATTTTTCCCCAGACCGCGTAGCAATGCAGGATGCAACAGCACAAATGGCGCTGCTGCAATTTATGCAGGCCGGCAAGGACAAGGTCGAAGTGCCTTCCACGGTGCATTGTGACCACCTCATCCAGGCAAAAGTGGGTGCCGATGACGATCTAAAAACAGCCATCAATACCAACAAGGAGGTATTTGATTTTCTTTCCAATGTTTCCAGCAAGTACGGCATCGGGTTCTGGAAGCCAGGCGCCGGGATCATTCACCAGGTGATCCTTGAAAACTATGCGTTCCCGGGCGGCATGATGATCGGTACAGATTCTCACACGGTAAATGCAGGAGGATTGGGTATGGTCGCCATCGGTGTTGGTGGTGCCGATGCTGTGGATGTGATGGCCGGTATGCCATGGGAACTGAAATTCCCGAAGCTGGTGGGTGTCAAGCTTACCGGCAAACTGAGTGGCTGGACCTCGGCGAAAGATGTGATCCTCAAGGTCGCAGGTCTGCTCACCGTAAAAGGCGGTACAGGAAAAATCCTGGAGTATTTCGGTGAAGGTGCAGAAAATATTTCATGCACCGGAAAAGGTACGATCTGCAACATGGGGGCCGAGATCGGTGCCACTACTTCGCTGTTCGGGTATGATGAAAAGATGCGCGCCTACCTCCGTGGCACCGACCGTGTGGATGTAGCTGAAGAGGCAGATAAAGTTGCAGCGCACCTGACGGGGGATCCGGAAGTTTACGCCGATCCGGAAAAATATTTTGATGAGGTGATCGAGATCAACCTGGACGAACTGGAACCTCACATTAATGGTCCTTTCAGTCCGGATAAAGCCTGGCCAATATCTGAATTTGCCACAGCTGTAAAAGAAAATGGCTACCCGCGCGACCTGGAGGTAGGACTCATCGGCTCCTGCACCAACTCCTCCTATGAAGATATCACGCGTGCCGCATCTGTTGCCCAGCAGGCGGTCGACCGGGGACTGAAAGTAGCTACCGAATTCACCATCACCCCGGGCTCCGAACAGGTACGATACACCATCGACCGTGACGGATTGCTGGATGTGTTCGGAAAAATCGGAGGAGTGGTACTGGCCAATGCCTGCGGACCCTGCATCGGTCAGTGGGCACGTCATAATGCCGACAAAGAGAAGAAAAATTCCATCATTACCTCCTTTAACCGCAATTTTGCCAAGCGGAATGATGGCAATCCAAATACCCATGCGTTTGTTGCATCTCCTGAGATCGTCACTGCAATGACCATCGCGGGTGACCTTACCTTTAATCCGCTCACTGATACACTCACCAATGAGAAAGGTGAGCAGGTGAAGCTCGAAGAACCCAGCGGGATAGAGATGCCGGTAAAAGGATTCAGCGTGGAAGACAGCGGTTACCAGGCACCAGCTGAGGATGGTTCCGGGATCAGTATCGACGTAAACCCGGAATCAAGGAGACTGCAACTGCTTGAGCCTTTTGCTCCCTGGGAAGGTGAAGACCTCACCGGGATGAAACTCCTGGTCAAGGCAGAGGGAAAATGTACCACTGATCATATTTCAATGGCAGGACCCTGGTTGCGTTACAGGGGCCACCTCGACAATATATCCAACAACCTGTTGATCGGTGCGGTCAATTTTTTCAATAAAAAGACCAATGCCGTTACCAACCAGCTTACCGGGGAGACCAGTGAGGTTCCTGATACTGCCCGGGCATACAAAGCTGCCGGGATCGGAAGCGTTGTGGTGGGGGATGAAAATTACGGTGAGGGATCCTCACGTGAACATGCTGCCATGGAGCCACGTCACCTGGGCGTGCGGGTAGTGCTGGTTAAATCATTTGCCAGGATCCATGAGACCAACCTGAAAAAACAAGGGATGCTCGGACTTACCTTCGTAAACAGGGAGGACTACGACAAAGTACGCGAAGATGATACCATCAGTGTGCTCGGCCTCAAGGAATTTGCTCCGGACAAGAACCTTTTGGTCAGGCTCGATCATACCGACGGAACCTCTGATGAATTTGAAGTGAGCCATACGTATAATGAGACACAGATCGAATGGTTCAAGGCAGGATCAGCACTGAACCTGATCAGGATGCAGAACCAGTAAAATCAGCAACAACAATATATTTTGAATATACAGCAGATGACAGATGCACTGGCACTTACCGGTGCATACCTTCGTCAACATGCAGATCAGCAACGTTCCGATGATCCGGATCTGAAACAGCTGAACAATATATTGTATGACTCCTTTGAAGCAACCATCAAAAAGGAGCATACTTTTAATGCATGGTTCACTGAAGTCCAGGTGCGTAAGGCCATCGGGAAGATTGCAGCAACGCTGACAAAAGCAGATCTTTCAAATTGGATGGAGATGTATCCTGAACTGCCCACCGGGGATCCCGCAAAGACCATTGGCGTTGTGATGGCAGGAAATATACCGCTGGTTGGATTTCATGACCTGCTTTCGGTGCTCCTGTCCGGACACAAATTTCTTGGGAAACCATCCTCCAAAGATGACCATCTCCTCCGGAAGGTATCCGAACTCATCACCACCATTGAACCAGGTTTTGCACCACGGATCGCCTTTACTGATGGATACTTAAAAGATGCAGATGCCATCATTGCCACCGGAAGTGACAATACCGCCAGGCATTTTGAATATTATTTCAGGGACAAACCACATATCATCCGCAAAAACAGGAACGGCGTCGCTGTGCTTACCGGTAACGAGACCAGGGAGGAATTGCTGGGACTGGGAAACGATATCTTTGACTATTTCGGCCTGGGCTGCAGGAATGTTACCAAGCTCTTTGTCCCGGAGGGGTATCCGCTGGAAAAACTCCTGGAACCCCTGGAAAGTTTCATCCATCTGCGCGACCATCACAAATATGCCAACAACCTGGAATATAACCGTTCTGTATATCTCATGAACAGCATTCCTTTCCTTGACAACGGTGTGCTGCTGCTGAAAAGGGATGAAAAATATTCCAGTCCGGTAGCGGTGGTTTATTATGAAGAATATAAAGAACTTGACAATGTGGCTGAAAAGATTATATTGGAACAAGAACTGATTCAATGTGTTGTAACTATAGCAGAAGAAATTGAAAATGCCGTGGCCCCGGGCAACAGCCAGTCACCGGCACTATGGGATTATGCAGATGGGGTGGACACGATGAAATTTTTAACTGATCTAACGTAATCATATGATTTACAAATTCAGGATCATTTCCGATGAAAACAAGGAATTCGCCAGGGAACTGCTGATCGACAGTACACATACCTTCCTGGATTTCCATCATTGCCTGCAGAAGGACCTGGAATATGATCCTGCGCAACTCTCCTCGTTTTTCATCACCAACAACTCCTGGGAAAAGCAACAACAGATCACGCTTATAGACATGATGGATGAGGAGGGAGGTGACTGCTCCACCATGGAACAATGCATGATCGGGGATCATTTCGATAAACAGGGGCAGCGAATGCTGTATGTCTACGACTTCTTTTCAGAAAGGTCCTTTTTTATCGAACTGACGGAAGTCCTGGATATCTCTGAAAGCAAAGCCCTTCCCAAAGTGGTCTTTTCCCACGGCGATCCACCCCCGCAGATCAACCTCGGGTTGGATGACCTCACGCTTTCTGAGGACGACCTGGGTAGTGATCCAGGCGGAGCATTCCCGGATGATGATTTCGACGACAATATCGATTTCATGGACACAGACGATTTTCCCAATGAATAAGACACTCGTCGTACTCGGCGGACCAACTGCCTCAGGGAAGACCGGGGTAGGTATTGCACTGGCAAAACATTTCCGTTCCGAGATCATCTCGGCTGATTCCCGGCAGATCTATAAAGAAACTTCCATTGGCACCGCAGTCCCATCACCTGGTGAACTTGCAGCGGTTCCGCATCACTTCATCCAGACCAAAGGTCTCGCTGAATATTACAATGCCAGCATGTACGAATTTGATGTGCTGCACCTGCTGGAACGGCTGTTCCGGAAGCACAATATGGTATTCATGGTGGGAGGTACAGGGTTATACATTAACGCCGTCTGCTTTGGCATCGACGACCTGCCAACGATTGACCCGGTGATCAGGGAAGAACTTGCCAGGCTGCATCAAAAAGAGGGGATCGGGATCCTGCGGGAAGAGTTGAAAAAAACCGATCCTGTGACCTATTCCCGGGTAGACCTGGACAACCACTTCAGGATACTGAAGGCCCTGGAAGTAACCAGGCAGACGGGCAGCCCCTATTCCTCGTTCCTGACGCATCAGAAAAAAGAACGCAACTTCAACGTGATCCGGCTGGCGCTGGACATGGAAAGGGAAGAGCTGTACAGGCGGATCAATCAACGTGTTGATACGATGATCGAAAAAGGATTGGTGGAAGAGGTCAGGCGACTCGAGCATTTCAGGGACAAAAACGCCATGAAAACCGTGGGATACAGGGAGATCTTCAGGTACCTTGACAACTCCATATCCCTGGATGAAGCCATAGATCTGGTTAAAAGGAACACGCGCAAGTACGCCAGGAAGCAACTCACATGGTTCCGGAAAGATAATATGTATCCCTGGTTTCACCCAAGGGATATACCAGCAATGAAAGCACACATTCAACAGCAGCTCAGTCGGTCAGGGAAAAACTGATTATCGCAGCGAAAACGGATCACCCGGAGTATTCCCCGTAAAGTAACTCCTTACACCCCCGCGGATAATTACAAAAGGAAGAACATGCCTAAAGCGTTGCATTCCTCCAGGAAAATGCCGGCTGCAATGAGCAAGGCCAGGACATGAAGTAATTTGTACAATTCATCGCATTCGCTACATTTGTGCAAAAGAACATTTCTGCAAAATAACAACTGTTGGAAAAAAGGAAGATCATCATCATCGGTCCTGCGTGGCCTTTCAGGGGCGGCATCGCTGCTTATAATGAACGTCTTGCAAGACAGTACCAGGAAAACGGAGATGAGGTTACCATCATCACATTCACCCTGCAGTACCCACGGATCCTGTTTCCCGGAAAAACCCAAACCCTGGATTCACCGGCTCCCGGCGGACTGGAGATACGGCAATCGATCAATTCAATCAATCCATTCAACTGGCTCAAAGTGGGTCTTCAGCTCAGGAAGATGAAGCCGGATTTGGTGATCATCAGGTACTGGTTGCCCTTTATGGGACCATCCATGGGAACAATTGCCAGGTTGATCCGGACTTACAGGAAAGCACGCATTATCAGCCTGGTGGACAACATGATCCCCCACGAACGCAGGATAGGTGACAAATTGTTTACGCGCTATTTTATCAGGCCACTTCACGGTTACGTGGCAATGTCGGATACGGTACTGGAGGACATCAATAAGTTTGACAGCAGCAAACCAAGGGCATTTTGTCCCCACCCCCTCTTCGATAATTTTGGAGAAAAGCTGGATAAAAAAAGTGCGAAAGCACACCTGGGGCTGGATCAGGACACACATTATGCACTTTTCTTTGGATTTATACGCGATTACAAGGGGCTTGACCTTGCCCTGAAGGCATTCGGCGAGCAGAAATTAAAAGATTCAGCAATCAAGTTACTGGTGGCGGGCGAATTTTACACTGATGAAAAAGGGTACAGGGAGCTCATCACCTCACTGGGAACCCAAAGGAAGGTTGATCTGCGCAATGAATTCATCCCTGATGCGGATGTGAAATATTACTTTTCTGCCGCAGATGTTGTGGTACAGCCCTAAAAGACGGCCACGCAGAGCGGTATCTCTCAGATCGCCTATCATTTCAATAAACCGATGGTTGTGACCAATGTAGGAGGACTCCCGGAGATTGTACCCGACGGCCAGGTGGGGTTCGTGGTGGACACCAACGAAAAAGCGCTTGCAGATGCGATCCTGCGGTTTTATAACGAAGGGTTGGAAGAAAAATTCAGTCGCGGGGCAGAAGTATTCAAACAGCATTTTTCATGGCAACGCATGGTGGACACCATAGATCAATTACTGTCAAGGTTGTAGAAATATTTATTTGCAACAGGCCGGGTGGCGTTCGTCCTCGATCCGGCAATGGATCATGTTATTACCTTATATGATTTTCATGTTACAGCAGGTCAGCTAGCACTCGTCCTCGATCCGGTAATGGATCATGTTATTACCTTATGTGATATTCATTTTACACCAGGCCGGCTAACACTCGTCCTCGATC
>CAYOSB010000033.1:22526-24116 GCA_964406495.1 uncultured Bacteroidaceae bacterium
ATTACCTTATGTGATATTCATTTTACACCAGGCCGGCTAACACTCGTCCTCGATCTGGTAATGGTTCCGGTCCATTGCAGAACGGGAAACCAATTCCCCCAGGAATCCACCTATAAAAAGCTGCGATCCGATGATCATGCAGGTCAGCGCAATATAAAAAAACACATTATCGGCCACCAGGGTGCCATGTACCTGGTGCCTGAGTGCATACCATTTCTGAATACCGATGATCACAAGGGCGATAAAACCCAGGAAAAACATCAGTGTACCGACCATGCCGAACAAATGCATCGGTTTTTTCCCGAAGCGGGTTACGAATGATACCGAGAGCAGGTCCAGGAACCCGTTGATGAACCGTTCCATGCCAAACTTGGTCACCCCATACTTACGTTCCTGGTGTTGCACTACTTTCTCCCCGATATTTTTAAATCCACTGCTCTTGGCCAGCACCGGGATATACCGGTGCATTTCACCATAGACCTCGATCCCTTTGATCACTACATTCCTGTAGGCTTTCAGTCCGCAATTGAAATCATGCAGTTTAATTCCGGAAAGCGATCTTGCCGCCCAGTTGAACAATTTGCTGGGCAGGTTCTTTGATAGGAACGGGTCATAGCGTTTCTTTTTCCAACCTGAAACCAGGTCATATCCCTCCTCCAGGATCATCCTGCGCATCTCCGGGATCTCTTCGGGGTTGTCCTGCAGATCAGCATCCATGGTTACCACCACATCGCCTTGCGCCATCTGGAATCCAATCTGCAATGCAGCGGATTTACCGTAATTTCTCCTGAATTTGACGCCTTTCACAGCAGGATTTCTTTTTTTCAATTCCTGGATTTTATTCCAGCTACCATCGTTGCTGCCATCATCGATCATGATCAGCTCATAACTGATCGCTTGTTCCGTCATCACTTTGTGGATCCAGTCATTCAGTTCATCAAGTGACTCTTCTTCGTTGAGCAGGGGAATTACAAGGGATATATCCATAATACAATGCTACTACTGGGCAGGCTCGGGATTTTTACGTATGAATATGGCGGCGATCAAACCGATGATCACGGAAATGACCACGGTTCCGATTAATCCACTCATGGCAAGTCCCAATGCGGATTGCTCTTCGATCCTGTCAATACCTTTTTTTCGCTGTTCTTTCATCCGTTGTTCGACCATCTTATACTGTTCATCTGAAAATCTTTCCTGGTAGCGTGCACTCATTTTATCGATTTGTTTGTCGACCCTTTCAATTGCCGCGTATCTTGTGTCCTGAAGGTACCCTTCATCGATCTTGTACAATGCAAATGTGAAGAGGGAACTCAGGATCGCAGCTACCAGTCCTACGATAAAACTCACAAACACCAGTTGACCGTAAGTTGCGTATCCTTTACCATATTCCTTTCTGAACATGATGAGTGCCCCGACGATCAAGAAAAAGAAAATCACCATGGAGGCAATACCTGCCCATGTTTCAAGTGATTGTCCGATGAAATAGAAAATCATTGCAATGACGATTGCTATTGCGCCTACGATAACGCCATAGACAAGTGCTCCCTTGAATACGGGAACGTTGGCCTGCTCTTCCATAATTTGTTT
>CAYOSB010000034.1:0-7926 GCA_964406495.1 uncultured Bacteroidaceae bacterium
TGCAACCGCTTTGTATATTTCGCCCGATAAGGATTCTGCCGGCTCTTCAATGCTTTCTGCATCAATGTTTTCCTGCGGGGCAAACTCGCTGAAGGGGATTTTAAACCTGAATACGGTCTCCACCCCCGCGTCGGAAGATACGCTGATTGAACCATTATGTGCTTTCACCAGGTCCTTAATATAGGCGAGCCCTATGCCTGTTCCGGCATGTAATTGCCGGTAGCTTCCTGATTCATTATGATAAAAGCGTTCAAATATTTTCTCATAGTCTTCTGGCAGGATTCCCCTGCCATTATCCGTAACAGATATATTCACCACCCTGCCATTTCCTTCTTCTCTGACTTCAGCTTTTATTTTAATCGTTCCGTTGAGGGGTACATTCCGGAATGCATTGGATAGCAAATTGAATATAATCTTTTCGATTTTATCCTGATCATAGCTGAACACAATTTCACTGGATGTATGCTCAAAACTCAGTGAGATTCCGTGCTGGTTGGCCAGGTGGTCGAACAAATCCACAATACCTTTGATTTGCTGTACCATGTCTCCCCTGGAAGGCCTGAATTCAAGGGTGTTTTCTTCTACCTTATAGATTTCCAGGATCTGGTTGATAAGACGTAGTATTCTTGTTGCATTCCGGTGGATGATTTCATAATACTTGTTGCGCGTCTCAGTGCTGATAAGGTTTTTCGATTCACGCAGCTCGTCAACCGGACCTAGTATGAGCCCAAGTGGCGTTCGGAATTCATGAGATATATTGGTAAAAAAGCGAAGTCTTGAATAAACCATTCGCTCCATTTTGGAGAGTGTATTGTTCAGCTCGTCTGATTTGTTTTCCAGGTTTTCATTGAGCAATATCAGCTTCTTGTTATTCGATAATACCCTGTATTGAAGAAATGCAATGACGCCAATAGTAATCAAAGCCATCAGTATAAAAGCAGGATGCTTCCACCATGGTGCCATCACCCTGAATTGAATTGTTGCCGGGGTCGGATCAATATTCAGTCCCATGTCGCGTGTGCGCACTTCCAAGGTATAATTACCAGGTTTTAAGCCATTAAGAGTATGAAAGCTTGCATTACTAAAAGATGTCCAGTCATCATTATCCAGTCGCCAGGAATACTGAAGTTCGTCAGCCGGTGTTTCATTAAAGAAATCCCTTCCTGTCCAGAATATGTTGGCGTCTTCTCGCTGATTAAATTGTTTTTGATAACTTACAATCTCAGTCTCCGGGGGGGTATGGTCGGGCATGTACCTGACGGTCCTGAAAAAATCATATGCTTTTGGATTCGTCTTTAAGCGCGTAAGGCCTCTTCTTACCCAATCATTTGTTACCATGTTAAACCAGATATGGCCGGTATTGCTTTTTAGAATGGATCCTCCTTCATTTACAAATGACATTAAACCCGGGAACCTGACATTTGTCCAGATTTCACCATCAAAAAGTGATATGCCCCCATGTGTAGTTGCCCATATTCTGGATACATTCTCAGCAAATACATTGATAATATTGTTACTTGGCAAGCCATCATTCATGGTATAGTTTTCCCACGTTTCGCCGCTATATTTAAATATGCCAAAATACCTGGAGGCCAGCCACAGGTTACCTTGCTCATCTGTTTCGATATAATCTACATATTCTTGCAGCTTGTCAATTTCTGTAAATTTTTCCAGGATGCCTTTATCATATGTGAAAAGGGGTTTCCCCCCAATCCATATTTTACCATCTTTTGAGGAGCCGATCCCGTAGCAGCTTCCGATGGTTACGTCATCATCCTCCGGAAGATGGGTAGGGACCATCCGACCATCTTCTGCCGGTGAATACTTGATTACTCCACCGCGCTGTCCTTTTTCAGGCTGAATATCGACACTGCAACCAAACCATAATGAACCATCGGCTGACTCATAGCAACCCCGGTAATCAATTCCCCAGGAAAGTGCCGGGTAAAGCATTATTACCCATTTTCCATCCTCGAGGTACGCAGACGCCGCAGATTGATTATGACTCCCCAATACCCATACTTGTCCTGACGAGGTTATAAATATTCGCACCGGGGTGTCAATCAGACCCTCACTGGTTCCGTATGCAAACCATTCTCCATGCCGGTTCAGGATCACTTTCCCGTTGCTGTGCAGGTACCAGGAGTCACCTTCGGGCGTTTCTCCCTGAAAAATCAGATCTTCATATGTAATCCACTTCTCGAAGGTATTATCAAATAAATACAATTCATCCAATACACCAAGGACCCATATTTTCTTATCTGTTGATTCATGAAAAACAAACCTGGATGCTGTGGTTATGGGTATATCAGGATACTGGTATACTTTCCATACATCTCCGGTCTTTCGGAAAATCCTTCCATGTCCTTCAATCCAGATCGAACCGTCGGAGCATGCCAAAACACTATTCTGTGATTCAATCCCTCCAAAAATATCACTGATTCTGATCTCATTCCACACCCCATTCTTAAATACATGAATACCAAGTTCATAGGCTGTGGAAACAACCCATATCTCACCGTTTTGTGCTTCTGTAACCCGCACAGAGCTTTTGATCAGTAATCCATCATCCTCGGTGAAAACCTCCTCTATCATGAGGTTGCCCGGAGCGCCCCGGTGAAAGTTTCCTTCAGCGATTTTGCCATACCCATTTCTATTACTTATGGCAATAAGAATATTACCATCTCTTTTAATATGCAGGTCAGACACACTGAAAACGAGTTCTTCATTGCGATTCCTGATGGTAAGTTTTTCTGATACGGTGAGAATATTATAGCCACGTTTCCCATTCTTGTTGAGAAACTGATATGTTGCAGCTGATGCGTACAGTGTTACAGTGGCATTGTTGATTTCCAGTAAGCCGGAAATAAGCGCTTCAGGTCCTGTTTCACTGATCCCTGCAAGAATACTTCCTTCGGGTAGCCTGATAATGTCAGTAACAATGCAGTCATCCAGTCCCGGCTCGGGAAAAACTTTTTGCCATTGATTATCTCTGACAACAAAAAGACCTGCATTTGTACCTGCCCATACACTTCCATCCTCCCCTTCGCAAAGTGCAGTTAATGATACGCCTGAAATACTGTCCGGGAATGGGATCAGCGACCAGTGATAGCCTGTATATCTAAGTATTCCCTGTTCAACACCAAACAAGAAGGTACCGTTCGAACCTTCAGTCATGCAGCGCACACTTTGTCCCCTTAGTCCGTCAAAGCTGGTCCATCGCCATGACTCAGTGATCTTGTCCGCAATCTTTTGCTCATAAGGAAACTGGGCAATTACTCCTGAAGTAAGTACCTGAAAGCATAAAAAAAGCAAAAGCCTGCGAAAGGTCATCTTCCCTGGTGAATGTTGTTTAACTCAAATACTTCCTGAACTTTAAAGTCTTCATCATACTTATAGACAACATCAATATAGCTAAAATTATTATTTTGTAAATATACTTTCCTGGTATCCGCCCCTTCGAGATAGAGGAATGGCGTTTCTGTATGTGCCGGACGACTGTCAGTAATCTCGATCAAAGATGATGCCTTGAAATGAAACTGAGGTAGCTTGGTGTTCGGCATCTCCAGTTTATTTCTGAATCCGGAGATCTTCACATCATGAACATCATACCCCCAGATCATTCTGCGCTCATGTTCTTCTTCCACCGCCATATCATTAATATACAGTCCATCAATTGTTAATCCGTCAATATGGGCGAAAGTAAAATGTGCAGGCACGTCAGAAAAATCGTTGGAAATCTCTGATTTGATGCTTCTTGCTCCACGTGGCTTTGTATTCCCCTCGAATGTCTGGCGATGATGCAACTGATAATTGATGTTCGACAATCCCAGGTTTTCTATTTTACTCTCTTGCTGTCCCAGGAAAAGACAATTTCCATTTGGACTGTCGATGGTAATGTTGCTGAAAAATACATTCTTAATCTTCCCCATTTTTGAATCCTGATCGCGTTTTTCAAGATCGATAAAGATGGGATAAATCCGGGAAGGGGAGAATGCAGCGGCAGAATCATACCGGGTCGACTCCACATGGATATTGTCAAAACGTATGTTTTCAAACGTCCCGCCATCCTTTGCATACATGGCCAGGCCATACTGCGTATCCCTGATTACGATATTGCTGAATACCACATTGCGGATATCACTATCTGAACGTGTACCGAATTTTATTGCCGAGTCGTCTGAGATCAGAATACAGTTCGTTACCACAAGGTTTTCCAGCGGCACATTCCCGCGCGATTTCGGACAAATGGCATCATCTCCCACATTGATATAGCAATTTGATATAAACACATCCTTTGATGAAACCGGATCAATCCCGTCGGCATTGGGGGCTTCCCTTTCACTTGTGATGGTAACCTCGTCGATCCATACGCGCTCACAATACCGCACATCAATATTCCAGTTGGGCGAATTGGTAACATGGACCTGTTTAATGGAAACATCCGTGCAATGTTCGAATAAGATGCATCGGTCGGGCCGGATATACGGTTCAGGTTTTCCTCTCCAGTAAGCATCTCCCTGCCCGTTTACGGTTCCCTGTCCTTTGATTCCGAGATTGTGCTGGCCATTGGCATATATCAGGCTTTTCAGTCCGTCGTTCGGGTAATCGCTTATCTCCTTGCTTCCAAAGAGAGTGGCGCCGGGAGAGAGTTCAAGGTAAACGCCGGATTTCAGAAAGAGTGTTCCGGTAAGATATTCTCCCGGGGGAAAGTATATCGTGCCGCCGCCGTTTTCATGGCATTGGTCTACCAGTTCCTGGAGTTGATTTGTGAGCAATACCTCCCTGCCGGACGTTGTGATATGGTCCTGTACATTCAGTAAATGGTCTTGCGAATATGCAGAATGGCCTGCGACAGTCCATGTTGCAACGAACAGAATAACGAATCTCAGAAATGACATAATCTATGTTTTTATTTGTTAATAACCTTTAAAACATCACTCACTCCTGCAACACCAGGGTGACCACCTCCACAGCCACTCCAAATCGCAGCCTGCATAAATAGATACCGGGTGCTGCTTTCTCCCCGGTAATCTTTGTGCCGTTCCATTCCATGAAATGCCTTCCGGAACCTGCAAAACGTTCCGCTTTAAGCATGATACGCTGACCGGTAATATCATAAATCTCAAGCATCACTTCCTGCGGGTTTTGAAGCGAGAACCGGATTGTGGTTTTTTCTGAAAAAGGATTAGGATAGCAAATGATGGATCCATCCCTCACTTCCTGCATGGTGAGGGCGGTGGCTGGCAGGGTGGTGACAGTGTCTGTATTGCTGAAATTCGACCGTCCGGAGCCATTGTATGCATAAACCCTGTAGGAATATGTTCTGTTTTCAATAAGTCCGGTATCTGTATAAGCGTTCGACCCTGCCCCCAGCTGTGCAATCTCAATAAAATCGCCGTTTTCATCCCGTTCAACGACATAGCCATCCTCATCTGTTGCATAATCGGTCCATTTTAACTCAATTTTCGTATCTGACAGTGGAGTAGCGCTTAGCGAGGCAGGTTTTTTCGGGGGAAGGGGGAACGTGCCGACAGACTGCACCGGCCCTTTCCCTTCAGGAGCTGCGCTGCTGTCTGGCTGAATCACAAATTTATCGATGCGTGTGCCGTTCTCCCTGTAGTTGATCTCAAGGATATGGTCACCTTCAGTAAAGCTGAGCTGCTCATGCGTTGTTTGATGCCAGCTGCCAATGCCCGATCGCCCGTTTTCCAGTACCCAGGGTGCCGTCCCGATTCTCCAGAAGAATGAATCGTTGTCTTCTCCTTCCGAAATAGTCCGGAACCAAAGGCTGTAGGTTCCTGCTTCATGGATGGTGAAGAAATAGGTCGTCAGACAGAGGGGCAGGTCACATTCCGGCAGGTCATCCGCATTGTCGCGTGTGGGATTTACCTCCAGGTATGCTCCTCCTGACGCTGCTTCATCTTCCCCGGTGGTCCATACAAGTCCCAGTTCACCAAATTCTGCTTCCATGGAAACGATCCCGGCGTTTGCCTGGAATTTACCCCCGTTGGTGAGTGTTGTGGCAGATGCCTCTTCCGAATAACCGGAGTTACCGGCTATATTGTATGACCGGATGCGGTATGTATAAGTGGTATAGGCTTCGAGCTCCGAATCAGTGAATACCGTATCGTTTACCCAAAGTTCTGCGATCACTGTATATATATCTCCCGCTTTTCTTTCCAGCACAAACCCCTCTTCATTGTCAGCATTGTTCTGCCAGGTAAGTTCGATCTGGTCGGAGGAGATCGTCCTGGCCCTGAATGCAGCAGGGATTGCCGGTGGACCTTCCGGATAATCCTGGGTGGTGGTTTCAGTTTCATTTGAATAATGAAGTTCATCAGACATGTTGAAACCATATACGCGATACGAATAGGTGGTACCGGAAACAAGCCCGGTATCCGAATAGAATCCATCACCAGGTCCGCACGAATCGATCAGGATAAATCCCTGCCCGTCGGAACGCTCTATTCTGAATCCGTATTCGTTGTATGAATTGTCGGTCCAGGTAAGTTCGGTTTTCGTGCTTGAAAGCGTAGTTACCGACAGGTCGGATGGAGCTGCTACAGGCAATGTATCTTCGCCGGTCATGTCACCTTTTGTGAGCGTCGTGTATTCGTCGCCTTCCCTGCCGCTCAGGGGCCTGTTGTTTTCCAGGTACTCCTTAAAACCGTCGGAGAAGGTGTAGTGATTATTTGCAATTTCATAAGGGTTCCGGCGTTTGTCCGACTTGTTGGCAGACCCGTTCCATGGGAAGTGCTCGTTCATCTCATTCCACCGGTAGTATTGTTCAATCACATCGCCGATGGTAGCGCCAAGAACTGTTTCACGCTGCCAGTAGTCAAAGCCGGAATAACGTGCAATTTCCATGGCCTGGACCATGGTTGTCAGGGCATAGGCTGTATAAGTGATCCCGCTTGATCCGTCATTTCTAACAACCTCGCGCGGCAGGTAAACGCCATTGTCATCCACTGCAATTTTCCATGCATCACCCGGCAGCCGCACGTTGGAGTCTGAGCGGCCGTAAAAATAGCTTGTGAGCTGTATCAATGCTTCCTTCAGCAAGACAGTATCTTCGAGAACAACCGCAGCGGCAAAGGTGCCGAGCAATGCGGCATCTTTCCAGTTATTGTCTTTGTTCCTGAGCACATTAAGCACCTGTCCGTCTTCCAGGCAGTTGTTGTGCCACCAGCTTTTGAAAGTCGACCGGTCTGCCTCCTCCCAGCCGGTATAATCGTGCAGCAGATCTGTAGCATACAGCATCGGTGAAAAATATGATCCCAACTGCAGTCCGCTGTCATCGCCGTTGAATCTTATTCCCCGGTTCGACCAGTACATAAGCACCCCTGATGCCTTCTCAGCATACACTTCATTTCCGGTTATTGCGTATGCCATGGCACAACTGTAGGCGGCGTGACAATTATCCCATAAAACAGTACGTGCATACGCCAGCCCATCAGGGTCAACGTAGCCACCGGGTATTTCCAGTGTCTGGGGTGTATAGGGCTCAAATGCAAGGGCAGCATCTGCATCTTCCAGCAGATCTTCGAATGCACTGCTTTGCGGTTCAATATTATACAGGATCCGCTGCCTGAGAATGGCAAGTTCGTCTGCTGAAATAACTGTCATCGGATGTCGGAATTCGAAACCTTTAAGCGTGATATCATATGCTGGTTGCCAGGGTTCAGGTGGATGGGATATGTATTGTGCAGAAAGTTTCGGGAGCGCAATCAACAACAGCATCAGAACAAAAACCGGTCCGTGTGTCCTTCGGTAGTATTGATCATTTTTTTTGTTGGCGTTACAGGGGATAACATTCATTTCAGCAAAATGATAGTTTAGTTACCTGGCAAATAAATGAATAAGTCCTCAGAATGATGTGCAAAATAGTTTCAATGCAATCCTGATGGATATCAATCCAGGAAT
>CAYOSB010000034.1:7936-23926 GCA_964406495.1 uncultured Bacteroidaceae bacterium
AGAAGATGAGCTCACCCACGCCTTCGATAACGCTCTTCTGATGGAGCTAAAGATATGATTTATCATTGGTATCCCTCAGCAGATTATTGATACTATTATGAACAGCTTTCTTCACTTAAAAAACCAAATTTGTATTTGACTGTATAATCAACAATCAAGATGATGACTAACCTGATCAATATTCGAATACCTCAAAAAAAGATTCTTCTGGTGGTAATTATGTTTTTTTTCCTGATCCAATGTGATCTGGTTGAAGCAGACCAGGATCCTAATGCTGGTTTTGAACCCGGAGTGCCAGTATTAGTGGGTCCGGAAGGATATAACTGTACATTCAGCTATTATAATACTACCCCTGAAAGCCCTGGTGGCAGTCTGATTTCTTATGTTAAGATCATTTCAGCACAGCAGGACAGGTATACTTACCTTACAGGTGAATTGTGGGTTTGTAATGCCGATTTGTCTGATCATAAAATGATTGTGGAACTGGAAGACTTCCAGGTGCATAATGGTGTGAATGCGCAGTGGATCGATGAAAAAACGATTGCATATTTCGATAATGGATTTATTCATGTGGTTAACCTGAAGGGCAAAGAAGTGGTGCCGGCTATACAGGCTGCAACGATTGGACATGCACCGCACGGTGATAAAATACTGTATTCTGGAATAGACGAAGAGACAGGGTATTACACAATTTATGAATATGATGTTTCCAGGAAGAAGAAAACGGCCATTGCTGATGTATCCGCATTCAAGGAAATCGCCAATCATTTTTCATCTGATGATTTTAACCAAATGGATCAATGGAAGATACTTCACCTGATGTACAGTCCTGATGGATCAAAAGTCGCTCTGCGATTGGATGTTGGTCCTAATGGCGAAATTCATAAACAAATAGTTACCATGAACAATAATGCTGATGATATATGCTTTTTTGGGCCCAAACCCATGCACTTTTCCTGGTATGACAATGAAAGCATCATGGGGCACGATAACCAGGTTGAAGATGGGATGATAAATGACAACAGTGCCAGGCGTTGGTCGCGTAACAGAGCATATATCGAAACCCTGGCTGGTCCGGGAAATCATCTGGCCGCGTCTGTCAACCGGGAATTCTTTGCCTCAGAATCATGGTATGGGACAAACCCTGTTATATTGAAGGTTTTTCGGAGTCGTGAAACAAACGCTTTTTGGCATGATACGGTTTCGCATGATGACATTACCGTATGGACACTGGGCAATCATGTGAATCCATCATTTTCGAGGGATGGCAGACGGGTCTACTACCACAAAAATACAGGAAATCATCAATCCAAAGCCTATATGGTTGTTTTGCCAGAGGTATCATCTGAATAATTCCAGGCCAGGATTTTTTTTTACATTACAAAACAGATATGCCAGTTATTAAAAATCTGACCGATACATTGGATCTTTACGTCCATTTTATGATCTTGAGGACTTCTTTCTGGTTTAAAAAAAACTAAACATATGTTACGAAAGCCCATTTATTACATGAGCCTGCTTTGCCTGATTGTTCTGTTCCCGTTATTCGGCCAGGATCACGAACCTTTACTATTGCAGAATCCCTTTAATCCGACCTATTTGCAGAAGAACCTCCGTACGAGTCAGCCCCGCCTGGTACTGAACAGTTCCATTGAGAAGCGACTGCGCAAGCGCCTCAAGTCAGATCCGGTTGTACAAAATATGTATGAGGCTATAAAGCTCAATGCTGAAATTGTGTTCAATGAGCCGCTGCTTGAACGCAAGGTGACCGGACGGCGCCTGCTCGGTGTCTCGAGGGAGATGCTGTGGCGGATGAACATGCTTGGCATGGTGTACGTCATCGATGGGGATTCGCGTGTCCTTGAACGTATCAACGACGAGGTGCTGGCGGTCTGTGGATTCAGCGACTGGAATCCGTCGCACTTCCTCGACGTGGCTGAAATGTCCCTGGCGGTGGCGTTGGCATTGGACTGGACAGCAGGTGATCTTCCGGGAGAAACAATTGCCAGGGCAAAAAGGGCACTTATCGAAAAAGGGATCAATCCCTCATGGCCCGACCATGCTGGCAGTCCGTCGTGGGTCACAGCACACAGCAACTGGAACCAGGTTTGTCATGGTGGCATGATCGCGGCAGCCATTACCGTAGCAGAGGACGCGCCCGGACTTGCTGCAAAAACGCTTTCCCGTGCAATGGATGGAATGGTTCATGCCCTGGATGCTTATGGTCCCGACGGCGTTTATCCTGAAGGTTCCACATACTGGAGTTACGGAACAAGCTTTTCGGTGGTGACAGCGGCCATGTTTGAAAGTGCATTTGGCACCGACTTTGGCATTGCAGACTACCCCGCTTTTAAGGAAAGTGCCGTTTTCCGCTTCCTGATGAACACGCCTTCGGGATGGTATTACAATTTTGCCGACTGCGGTGACAGACGCAGTGAACAGGGAGATATTGTATTGGCCTGGTTTGCTGCTAAAACAGGCAATAAAGCTTTTTACGAAGAGGAACGCTTCCTTGCACCTCCCGAAACAATGGGAAGGCTGTCAAGGCTTGGTGGCGCTGCGCTTGTATGGTTGTCGCAATTTGAAGAGAAAGAAGATTTGCAGATGCCTGCAGCCTGGAAGGGAAATGGGATGAACCCTGTTGTAGTATTCAAAGGCGAGGGATCGAATCCTTATGGTTACTATTTTGGAGGAAAGGGCGGACGCGCCACCACCCATCATGGGAACATGGATGCAGGATCGTTTATATTCGAGTTGAACGGGGTGCGATGGAGTATCGATCCCGGTAACCAGCCATACCACGAACTTGAGCGGGTAGGGTTTGACCTGTGGGGAAACTGCCAGGAGTGCGACCGGTTTAAGCTGCTAACCAAGAATAACTTCGGACACAGTACCCTGACTGTGAATGATGCATTGTTCGTGAACGACGGATATGCGTCACTGGAAGCATTTAGCAACGGGACTGCTGTACCGCCTGTCACTGCAGGAGATCCGGCATACAAGAACACCTTCCCCCATGCCACGTTTAATCTTACGGCAGTGTTTGGCGATCACCTGGAGCGTGCTGTAAGAACCTTTACGAAAGACAGTGAAACATCGATTCTGATCGAAGATCAGGTAGAGACCAACAGCAACACCGAACTTATCACCTGGCAGATGATGACAACGGCAGATGTTGAACTCACTGATCATGGCGCTGTACTCAGGCAGGATGGTCAGGCACTGCAGGTGCAGAACCTTTCACACCCTGACCTGCAATTCTCCGTTATCTCCCTCATTCCGCCACCGCTTGAACTGGACCGGCAAATTGACAACCTCAAGCGGCTGGAGCTTCGCGTTCCCGCGTGGACCCTGGAAGATGGCGGGACAACCATCCAAATACGACTGTTGGGCGAGTAAATTTTTCATTTAATTTTCTGGCTTGAAAAAACTTCAGCGTGTTCGGTCTGCATCTGTCTGCTTTTAACGGTTGAAAATGTTGATCTTATTCTGAGAATATATTTTATTTTTTTCATACATTTATTACGGTTCTTCCTTCCTATGCATTGCGTATTCAGAAGTAATGCATTTTATCGAAATGAAGACAGAATTACCAGGTTGATTCCTGGAAGTAAAATATGCTCAACCAACAATGTATGAAACTAAAACCGGTTCTGCCCTTCCTGCTGTTCCTTGCAATATTTTCCTGTTCCAAAGAAGAAAACCCCGATCCGTTGATTGCGGAATACAAGACCGTGGTGGTTGACCTGGTCGACGTTTCCCTGGCTACCATACATTTTACCGCTGAAAAAGATGCCAGCCTGGTGGTGGTGGAGACAGAGGCTGCCTGGGAGGCAAGCTGTCCTGCCGGATGGATCTCCTTTTCGGCATACGATGGTAATGGTTCCACCGGTTTTCTTATTGGTGCAACGACAAACAGGAGTTTTTCACGCGAAACAACAGTAACGATTTCCACTGACAACACCAGGAAGGAAATCCTGGTGCAGCAGGCGGGCGTATCCTCCATCCGGTTTGAAATCAACGGGGTGGCATTTTCACTGCTTCCCGTTGTGGCAGATACCACCTTTTACCTCGACGGGGATACCTATCTTGCTTCCCGTAAGGTGTTCCTGGACAGTTATTTCATTTCGGAAACGGAAATTACCAATGCACAGTGGGAGGCGGTAACGGGAGCCCTGCCTGATGCAAGTGCTAACCTGGTGCCCAATCAACCGGCGGTGGTCAACTGGAACACAATTACTGAAAATTTCATGCCCACGATCAATACACTTACAGGCTACCGATTTCGGCTGCCTACGGAGAATGAATGGGAGGTGGCTGCCCGAGGTGGATTGGAAGGTAGCAACTATAGCTACGCAGGCAGTATCTACATAGATGAAGTCGCGTGGCATTTTGGAAATTCAGGAGGACAAAAGCATGATGTGGGACAAAAGAAACCCAATGAACTTGGTTTGTACGATATGAGTGGCAACGTAAGTGAATGGTGCAGCGACTGGTACCAGCAGTGGACCGAACAAAACCCGCCCGCGCCTGAATCCGTCAATCCTACCGGCCCTGCTTCAGGCACTGAGAAGGTGATACGGGGTGGTGATTTCGTTGCGGACCGGTTTGAGTACGACAGGAACAGTTGCCGGGTCACTGCACGGAATTATCTTCCGCCAGGCATCGATACACCCGGATTCATGTATGATGGATATGAGCACCATACCGGTTTCAGGCTGGTGCTGGGCAGGGAATAAAGGTGATCTTTTGCTGTTCATGCAGAAAAGGCAGCGAAATTTGTAACTGATTAAATATTAATATTTCAAAGAAAATATTCTTGTAAACATGAAAAAAGGTGCCCTGCTTTTCGCCCTGGCGTTTTTTCTGAATGCGGCTTTTGCCCAGACCGTCGTGAAAATGGACCTTCCACCACAGGCTGATGAACCGCTCAGTGTGGTTACCCTGTTCGATGAGGCGATGCCGGAGGGAATCCCGGTAGTGCTTGGACTCATGGGATTCGACGTGGAAGGGGGCATGGATCCGTACAAGTATGCATGGGTGTTGAATGACGAGGTGATCTCCACTGAAGATATCCTGGTATTTACGCCCCGGCCCGGGGATGAACTGGTATTGGAGGTTACCGATCAGAACAAATGTACAGCCACCACTACGATCAATCTGCTCACAGGTGATCTTCCCCGGCAGCAGGCTCCAGAGCAAGACCGAATCAGGATTTATCCCACGGTTTTCAGGGGTGCGTTTACTATAACGTACCCGGACACCCAATATCCCCGGGCACATGTACGGATCTTTAACCTTCGTGGAGAAATGGTACATGAGGAGATGCTCGCGGGTAGTGGCAGCCTGAGGCCGGACCTCTCGCCCGGAATGTACCTGGTTTCCGTGAAATCAGGAGCCCTTCAAAAAGTTGAGAAAATCACTGCACAATAGTCAGTGTACATTGGAGATAATGTGATGAAGATATTTAAAAATGAACATTGAACATAGGCAATTTGAAAATGACAGTGGTGCAATGGGATGACAATGAGTACAGGACAGAATCACTTTATAATAATAGAACAACCAATATTATCCGCCCAATAATTACAGAAATATGATCCGGAACAGTCCCACCTTTACAGCCAGGCTGATTACCCTCTTTGCGCTCTTTATAATGACAGGAGTACCAGTCGTTTCACAGGATGCCGATCTTATGGCAGCAAAGCAATTTGCTGAATCATTTTTCAAAGAAAGGGAGCAGTGGATCTCAGCTTCCGGTGACCAACAGATCGCCCAAACGGGAGACCAGCAGGTCGAATCGGCGAAAGACGCGCAGGTCTCTCCGACTGAGGATGGGCCGGATTCTCCGACTGAGAAAGTGCAAGTACTCCCGGAAAAGGAAGCGGAGCACTTACAGGCAAAAGGATCAGTTGCGACCCCGGAATTGAAACTTACCTACCAGTCTCCCGGCGCGGTGCAGACCCCGCTTTTTGTTTTTCAGCAGGAGGATGGTGGCTTTGCCATGGTGGCAAAGGGAGCGAAGCAATTCACCATCGTGGGATATTCCGATGATGCCGTGTTTCAGCCTGAACATATTCCCCCGCAATTGCAGGTACTCATGGATTACTATGAGGATTCACTGGTACTGAAGGATCCTGTAACGGAAAGCAAGGGAGCAGGAACACCGGTGGTTCCTGCTTTGCTGAAGGAAAAAGGTATACAGTTGAATCAATACAGCCATCCAGAGGCAGGCGGCAGTGTCACAGGTTGCATGGCAACAGCCATCACACAGATAATGCTCTTTCATGCAGCGGAACGGAATACCCCGGTGGAAGGATTTGACACACATTGCTATACGCACCCGGTATACGGGGAATTATGTGCAGATTTTGAGAACGCAGACTATTCTTCGGCCGAATTGCTCTCCTATCACGTTGCCATTGCACTGGACATGCGGTTCGCAACCGGAGGCAGCAGTCCGCCGCCGGGCATTGATGTCATTGGAAGATGTGAGAAGCACTTTCATTATTTCGTAGATAATTGCAATTCTGAAAATTTCTATTTGAAGAATGAACTTGACCACCGCAGGCCCGTCTATGCTTCACTGACCGGGTGGCCAGAGAATCATGCAGTGGTTATTGACGGCTACGACGACCAGGATTATTTTCACCTGAACTTCGGTTGGGGAGGTCATTTCAATGGGTATTTCATGATGAATAACAATACCTGGTTCGGGACAGGAAATGCAGGAGAAAAGTATCATACCAATCCTCCCAGGACCTTCCTTTTCTCTCCCGAAGCCCTGCCCGTTAATACGCAGGATTCACTGGCACTTGTTTCTCTCCACGATGCGTTGGGAGGATTCGAGGCAACCGGTTGGGACCTGGCCAAATCCGTGTGGAAATGGCCCGGGGTGCTGGTGATGAACGACCGGGTGATCCGCCTGGCAGTGGAAGCAGACATTCCCCCGGCTTCCGCAACGAGCATTCCACCGGAGATCGGGAACCTTACTGCCCTTCAGAACCTTCACCTGGGGGGATGCCTGAATGGCACGGTTCCTTCCACCATTACACAATTGGTCAGTTTAAAGGAACTGAACATCGGGAACAGTGCCCTGTATATCGAGCCGACGTTGCATAAGGGCAACCTGGAGTGGGTGTTGCCAGATGATATTGATCAGCTGGCACAACTCGAATGGCTTTCGGTTTACAATACCCTGCAGGGTCCGCTTCCATCCTCCATCGGAAACCTGGCTGCCCTGCGCCTGCTTTTCCTTCACCAGGATACTGTTGATTTCGGAAGAGGAGGGATCACAGGTCAGCTTCCCGTCGAACTCGGGAATCTTCATCACCTGCAGCAGTTGCATATCAGCAACCAGCAGATGGAGGGAGCGATTCCCCCTGGCATCGGACAGCTTCCTGAACTCCGGGAAATGGACCTGTCGGGCAACCTGCTTTCCGGACCGCTACCGGTTTTCAACCTGCCACATGCAGGCTATATCCGGTTGAATGACAACCTGTTCTCTTCCTTTGCAGAAGGATCAGGGAGTTGCCCGGAGCTGAAATTGCTTCAGTTGCAGGACAACCAGCTCACCGGAGGTTTTTCGGCATGGGCCGGTGATTATGCGCAGTTGGAATTTCTGAATATATCAAATAACAACCTGTCGGCCCTGCCTGGTGATATTGGTAACTGGACCCGCCTACGCAGTCTGGAAGCCGACCATAACCAGCTGCACGAGCTTCCCGATGGATTGGCACTGCTGCTGCACCTGGAGCATCTATCGGCCAGCAATAACCAGGTCAGGTATGTGCCGGCTAAACTCGGACATTCACGCAGCCTGAAGACCGTGGATCTTTCCCGAAACCGGATCACCTCCGCGCCGCCCTCCCTGGGGAATTGTCCGGACCTGTACGAACTGTTCTTCAACAGCAACAAAATCGACAGCATCCCTGCGAATTATGCCAATATGCCGGATAGGGCAGTGGTGCTTTTGCAAGACAATGAATTGAAGGGGGCAATACCCGAAAAGCTGATGATCGCTGGTCCGGATAACGGTAAATTTGTCCGGCTGGACAGCAATCGATTCGTGTTTAATGATATTCCGGTATCGGAACAGCTTGGTTTCGGAGTGCGCAGTCAAAAGAATGTGCCTCTGCAAAAGCAGGTGCACCTGGTGCAACCGGGAGATGATGTCAGCATAGATATACGATCCATCTCAAATCTGTCTCACCCAGGCAATGAATACTTCTGGCTTCCCTATCCCGAACTGTTGAATGCCCGCGTAAAGGACGAGCGTTTCAGCGGGATGGAAAGCAATCCCGTATTGCAATTGAAAATTGATGAGAAGAACGTGCACAAGCAATACTACTGCAAGGTGTTCAATCCTGCTTCTCCATCATTTACATTTACATACGAAGGATCACCGGTAACTTCTCCCTGCATGGAATATGTACATACCGACACCCTGGTATTTCAGCTGGCTACTGATGAGGAGGTTATTGCTGAAAAATATTCCGCGGGTTATGTGACCTCATTGCAGGCCGTACCCGGCAATACCATCAGTGACGGCACGGTTACCCTTGTACCGCCGCTGGCCATCAAAAGAGGCGTGGTTGAATGGGAAGCATCCGCAGACGGAACCGACTGGGAGCAGGTATCGGAAACCATGGAGCGGGCAGACCTGAAAGCCAATATAAAAAGTGCAGGCGGGGAAGCATTGGTGCTTACGCCTGTGAATACAGCTTTTTACCGCTGCAGGTTGGATGAAGCTGGTTGTGCACCCCTGTACAGTGCTGCTCTCGAGGTGAATCCTCCCGGGGAAGTACTTTTCGATGCTACGGTTAATGTCACCGAAGCATCCAGGACGATCGCGGTGGACAGCATTGAGGTCATTGTACCGCAAAACTTTTACAGTGATGACTTTCGCGTGGTTATTGTCAAACTGGACGCCCCTCCCGGTTTTCCTGCAACTGTAAATGCAGGGACTGCCTATGATGTATCTGTCAGTTTTGGCGATTCATTTAACATTCCGTTGCTCATCAAACTGAAGAATACAGATAAAAGCAAAGTCACGGATATGGGGATCGACCACTTCAAGGCGGTGTATTTCGATGAGAAGAACAGGGAGTGGACACCCTTTGAACACTCACATATCAGCTTGAAAGACAGCTCCATTGTCTTTACCACCCACCATCTTACCAAGTTGTCGTGGTGGTGGGACGAAGAGGCTGCCTGGGGGTATACCGATGTATTTGAGCGCAATGATATCCGTGTATTTTATAAAGAGGGAGATGAAGATTTCATGAAGTTTGGATATGCCAAAAAACAAAGCGGACAGCCGTGGCACGTTGCAGGCATCCCATTGCTGGTGCAGGATATCACCGAGTTTTTGCCAGTGGTGATGATGAAATATAAATCCCTCGGTTTGCAGGTACCGGATGGTGGTTTTTCGGTATTTGTTAAGCAGATGGATGATGCCGGTTGTGTCGGTTTACTGGGCATGCTGAATGGGTATATGCTGATTGATGCCAATATCTCCGATCCGGTGGAATTGCGCCAGGTCCTGGCCCATGAGTATATGCACTACACGCAGGATTATTATATCTCAGCCAATCCAGGGAACAGTTTCTGGATGGAGGCCCATGCGACACTGGCTGATCGTATGGTGTGGAACGAATCCGAGGTTCCATTGTGTGAATCGGAAGCCTTGCTGCTGGATGGAAGAACGTCAAAACACTCGGTATTCCAGTTTCTGAGCCAGTCGTGGGACTACTGGGATAAGTCGGTGGCAACCAACAACTTGCTCGGGAATATCCATTATAACTACCTGGCAGGTACTTTTTTGCATTACATGCGGAGTGAACGGGAGGAAGGGGTGAAACTGGAACCTGCCACCCTGCTGCGGGAAACCTCCTGGTTCGGGAGCTGGCGGACCTACCTGGGTAGTTATGTGAACAGTCATCTTGATGCATTGCTTGGAGATGAGTATGAGGAGTTCGTGAAGTACATCTTATCCGGAAAAAATGAAAATTTCACACTAATCAATAAAAATGGGAATCCATTTGCCTACCTGCAAGATCCCAGGAACAACAAGGTATTTACCCATCCTGTAAGGTACAGGTTCAGGGAGGGAGAAGAGATGGTTCAGAAGGATGAGATGGACATACGCGTTCCCTATATGGCAGCGAAAATTGTGTTGTTGGAGAACACCAATCCCGATACCATGGTGCTGGTGAACTACAAACGCAAGCACGATGCAGATTATGATCACCTGGTTTACCATGTGCGCTATGATTTCGAGGAGAAAAAGATGTCGTTTACTGATATTTCCAATAAAGAGGAATACAACCTGTTGCTGGAGGAAGGGAACAAAGAGAACATGCTCAGCAGGTTTCAGCATTACAGCTTCCTGCTGCTGATCAACAAGGAATATATCGGGGTGAGTGGACTGATCGACGATTTCAATGCTTCCTTTGAGCTGACTGCCATGCCGGTGCTTGATATTGACCGGGTGGGATTGCTGAATATTTATAACGGTAGTTCACCCATTCAGCATACCTTTGACAATAAGCAGGATTATATTTTCTTTGGTTCACCGGGTCCCGCCTTTTTGCAGCAGGCCACCGAATTTGAAGTGCGGATGGTTGACAGATCTGTGACGAAGCGCGTGGTAGATGGTCAGTCGTACGAGATCCAGTCCCGTTTCACCCTGGTGATGGACCAGGGGCTGATCAAGGGAATGCCCACCATGAAGGACAGTACGATTTACCACCAGACCATTGTGAATGATGTAATCAACGGTACCCTGAAAATTACAGAGCATGAACATAAATACCATATGCAGCACACCTTTATTTCGTATGTTGTCGGGGAGGACGGTGATATGGAAGAGAAGGTGGTATACGATGCTTATTTTGATCTGATCGAAGAGCGGACCAAAACCATGTGGCTGGCGGATTTCATGACGTTCATGCAGCCACCTGCTGCTGCAGCGGGATGGGAGGGAGCATATGGTGAGCATCCCATGTTGTTTGAAACTCAGAACACAACAGGTACCCGCCAGGTGGTGACAAAGATTGATGCGACAATTTCGACCCAGAACTTTAATACGGGCGGAGAATGGACCTCCGGGAGTACTTCTGTTTACCAGTCGACAGATTATTCCAGTCCGAACCTGGTTTTGCGCCTGATCCTGCTTCCTGCTGAGAAGGAGTGATTTACTGAGACCGCAAATTCAGACGGGCAAATGCAAACACGGGTTCATCATCCGGAAGGATTTTTCTGGTATTGCTGCTCAATCCCCTTCCTTAAATGCTTCCAGTAGTTCCAGCATGCGGGCAACTTTTTCGGGATTGGCGTCGCTAAGGTTGCGTGTTTCCCTGAAATCATTTTTCAAATCGTACAGTTCAACCTGGTTTGTATTCCGGTTGATCAACAGTTTCCAGTCTCCTTCCCTGATGGCATAATGTGATTTGATTTTCCAATAGATGGAGCGATTTCCTGGTACCTGTTCCTGGTTAACAAGAAGCGGCCAGATGCTCTGCCCGTCAAGGAGTTGATTCGCAGGGGTTTCTATCCCGATTAGTTCGCAAAAAGTCGGAAACCAGTCTGAAATGTGTACCGGGAAATCTATGATTCCCGGTTCCAGCCGACCAGGCCAGTTGACAAAAGCCGGTACCCTGATGCCTCCCTCATATACATCACCCTTCCATCCGCGCAATGGATAATTGTTACCCAGCACGTCATGTGGTTTGTTGGCATACTTTCCCCGGTATTCAGTATCACTGTGCCAGCTATGTTGCCCTCCGTTGTCGCTCGTGAAAAGTATCAGTGTATTCTCGCGCTGACCGGTACGTTCAAGGGCATCTATTATTTTACCTATAGCGTCGTCCATATGGGTGACACTGGCTGCAAATAACTTGCGTGAAGAAAACAAATCCTTATCGCTGTACCTATTCAACCACGCATCAGGCTCATCAAGTGGATAATGTGGCACATGGTGCGCCAGGTAGAGGAAAAATGGTGTTTCGCTGTTTTCCTCAATGATACGGATTGCTTCTGTTGTAAGCAGATCCGTTACATGTCCTTCTTCATCCAGATATGCATCATTTCTGTGCCATGATCTTCTGTCGGTCAGGCCAGATTCTTTTTTATATTCGTGCGTATAAGGATCAATCTGCCCGTCAAAATACCCATACGACGATTGAAAACCATATTTTAACGGCGTATATGGCGGAGAACCCATATGCCATTTGCCGGCAATAGCTGTAAAATACCCATTCTCCTTTAAAACCGTAGCCAAAGTCGGGTCCCCCAGATCAATTACCTCACCGTAAGCAGGTCCCATGATGCCGTAGCGGCTTGGATATTTGCCGGTCATTAAGCTTACACGTGTGGGCGTACATGTGGGCATTACGTAATGTTGGTTCATACGCACACCGGATGCTGCCAGCTGATCGATATGGGGTGTTTTTATATCAGAACCGTGGTAGCCCACATCGCTCCAACCCATATCATCAGGAATGATTACAATGATATTTGGTTGATTGACTGGTGCTTGTCCATAACTTTTTACAGCCCCCAGGATAGGAAAGACCACCATGCCAACAAATATTATCCCGGTTAATCTTGCATTGTTAATTCGCATCAGCTAAAATTTTTCGATATCAGTGGTTGCAACAAGATATCAGGGTTAGCTTAAGATGAATGTCATCAATGTACTATCCCTTTAGAATTTTAGTAAATATAATCAATACCGGGGGGAACATGCAAAAGTCTCACAACAATAGTATCAAGATAAAAATGTTGACTGATACATACATACCGGGATCAACGACCAGGGAATTCCAATTTATATACGATTTATCGGTACCTTCGGCAAGGGAAAGCTGACATCAGACCAATTGAATTGGGCTCGGGATCTTTTAAGTGAATGGGTTGTTTAACTATTCAGCAGGTTCTGTATCCGTCGATGTCCTTAAAATCAACTTGATATACTTCATCGTTTTGCAATGTAATCACCGCTCCCAGTGGAGAAAGCCCCTCGGTAATTTCCTGTATTTCAATATGTTTCAGAGGTGACAATTCTTCCTCTGTCCAATCGCTGTTGTTGGTTTTATGGAGCATGACAGTAATCATAAGCTCCATCGGTGGATTTTTTGACATCCTTTTTTTGTAAGCATAAACAACGGTGCTTTCGTCTGCCTCAGCATTCCGGTTTTTATGGATGATTGTTTTTAGCCCATCCCATCCCTGGTATGCAATCAGGGCCACCTTTCTCCCATCGGTCGCTGCAGTAAAGATCTGGCGGTCCTCTTTTTCCAGCATTTTCACATCCGCTTTTTTGCCATTCAAATGCGGTATCCCGTAATGACCGAGCGTGAGTTCATATTCAAAAGCCAGCCGCGAACGGTCGACCCGAATCACACCACCCGGAATCGTGATTTCTGCAAGATCGATAATGTATCCTACCCCGTTATTCGGGGGTTTGCGCATAATCGCCTGACGGTACAGCACATTCTTACGCACACCGTTAAAAAGCATGCTTTGTGAAATGGTATAGTTCCTGTTTTTCTCAGCATCATTTAAAACCTTGTTCCCGGTGAGATAGAAATTCACATCATCTCCTCTCACGTCGCGGGGATCCTGACTGCGATAACTATATTCCATGGATGTGCCTCCCTGCGGATCATGGTCTTCCCATGGGAAATGCGTATTGTAGGCAAGTTTGGAATAATTCGGATCGTCATAATAGGTCTTTCCGGGAATAATTTCCGAGGTTCCGGTTTTTCCATGATTTACGAGCATCAGTCCCGGACTTTCGAGGATTGTTCTTTTTGATGCGTTTCCAAGCTTCTCCCATAAACCGTCGTTTTCTTTCGCGGTCCAGAAGGGAGAATCTTCGGGAAGTGCCAGGCAGATCAACGGTAAAAACATGATGAACGGGCTTCCTGCACAACTGTAGTTTTGCACCATGTATTCCTTCTGCCCGTAGAAGCCCAGGCTTGGAATATCGTTATAATAAAATCCTTCTTTGGTAACAAACTGCAGCAATGAACCGGAACAGAGCCTGCGGGCCCAGCCAGGATCCAGTAACGTGTCATTCTTCAGCATAAATGCCACCGGGAAGGCACCTGAAACCCATGTACGGTAACAGATACTTCTCGACCACATGTTGATGTAGCCATTGCGTCCAAAGAAGCTGGTGATCGATTCCATGAGCTTCTGCGCCGAGGTCTCGATGATCTCTGCAATTTCGGGATAGTATTCATCTCCGAAGGTGCGGTTCCAGATGGTAGTGTATACAATGAACAGGCTGATGGAATAGTAGTTGTAGGTCTGCTCTAGGTACCAGCCATCTCCCGAGTGGTAAGATGCCACCCAGAGAAGATGGCTTTTCAACAGTTCGTCATCTATTTCGTATCCATACTTTTTCAGGAATGAAAGGGTGACAATGTTAAAGATCCGCCAGTTATTTTGCGTGGTCCGGTGGTGTCCCCATTTGGAAATACACGCAACCATCTCCTCCTTTTCTGCATCAGTATATTCGTTCCAGATGGTGTCCGGCATTAACAAGAGCGTTTTAAAAAGTCCGCCGAACTCACAGGTAAACTGGTAGTTTGAATCGGGCAGTTCTTCCGGCAGGGGCAGAGAATTGGGGTGTCCCGGGGTAAAGGCATTATAGATCTGTAATTTGTAATAATCCTTCAGCCTGATTCCGTTTATTTCAGCATCCGGCTCGACATGAATTAAGGGTCCGGCCAGCGTAAAAGTCCTTTCCAGCGCTTCAAATTCGGCAGACCGGTAGCGCCAGTCGGGGGCATCCGGTTGCGGATACGTTTTCCCCGGCACTTTCGGAAAGGTTAACGGCGTGTCAATGGAATGGATGTTTTTAAAAGCTCTTTTTAACAGGTACTTTGCCAATTCAATATAATGTTCCCTGCCCATTCCCGTCATGGGGCTTAACTCCCAGTCGGGATTGCGTACCTCAAATGCACTCATTCACTCAAATATTAATATAATTCGTACCATAGGGATAACGTTGCGGACGGCTCAGCAATGAATTCGCCAGGTCGTTATCCACAAATCTTTCTGCTTCCGGATTCCATTTAAGAACTCCCGGCACTTTCATTGCAATGTGACTGATCAGGCATACGGTGCAGGCCCTGTGTCCGATTTCCACGGGAGAGATCGGTTGCTTGCGTGACTGTACGCAATCGAGCCAGTTACCATGCTGCTCATCGCTTTCGTAGAGGTGGATTTCGTGTTCACCGATCTGTGATTTCAATATCTCTTCATCACTTGCATTGAGTGCTTTGGTGCTTCCTTCGGGGATGGGATCAGATGCAGTGGCGCGGTATGCACCCCGTGTTACAAACACCCAGCCTTTATCACCAATATAGCGGATTCCATTGGGATATCCCCCGGAGGTGTAGACTGTGATTCCATTCTCATATTCCTGTTTTACCATAAAATCGCCATGCACATTCCAGTCGCCCGATTTCGGGAACTGCGCAACCGCTTCCACGGAGATCGGGCCTGTATATTCCGTGTCCATTCCCCAGGCTGCTGAGTCGTAGTGGTGCTGCCCCCAACCTGTAATCATACCGGCACCGTAATTTTCATGCCGCAACCAGCCGGGCCGGCTGTAGTCATCCTGCGGGTGCACCAGTTTCTCCTTGTAGGGAATTTCGGGCGTGGATCCCAGCCACATATCAAAATTAAGGTTGGACGGTACAGGTCCTGCTTCAAAGACAGGTCCTGTGGGATCCCCGGGCAAACCGATTTTTACGGTGTGGACCCTGCCTATTCTTCCATTCCGCACCAATTCTGCAGCTCTCCTGAACTGGGCTGATGAACGTTGCTGCGTTCCCACCTGCAGGATGGATCCCTGGCGGTGCACGATATCACTGAGCAGACGGCCTTCAGCTACTGTCAGTGATGTTGGTTTCTGCAGGTAAATATCCTTGCCTGCCAGCGCCGCTTCAATCGCCGGCTGGGAATGCCAGT
>CAYOSB010000035.1:0-23576 GCA_964406495.1 uncultured Bacteroidaceae bacterium
CCAGGAGAGGCGCTTCCAGGAAATTGATTACCATGTACTGGGTGTCACTGACCTTTTTAAGGATATCACGCTTGAGAAACACCACGAATTGCCGGAACCGTGAAGGGGTCTTGAAGGATATTTCCGGTAGATCATCCCTGGAAGCAGTGGGCTGATCAGTTTCCCGGTACTCCTTCCTGAAGTATTCACTCCACTGCAAGGGCGAAATTCTCCTGGTGTGTGTGACCTTCCCATATTCATCAAGCACACTGGTCTCAACAATATTGAAAACCTGTTCAGGATTCACATTGCCACATTCCGGACATTCACTTTCGTTCCAGTCAGCATGCTGTACCCTGGTCTTGAAATATTGGATCGAATCGATGGGATTTCCATTATAGATAAGATAGCCCCCTGTGTCGAGGATCAACAGCCGGTCGAACATTTTGAAGATGTCGGAGGAGGGTTGGTGGATCACGACAAAAACAAGCTTTCCTTTGAGCGACAGTTCTTTGAGCAGGTCGAGAATGTTTTCCGAGTCCCTGCTGGAAAGTCCCGAGGTGGGTTCATCAAGAAACAAGACCCCCGGCTCACGAATCAGTTCCAGGGCGATGTTCAGCCGCTTTCGTTGCCCACCACTGATTTTTTTATTCAGGGGTGACCCCACCTGTATATCACGGATCTCATATAGCCCCAGGTTTTTAAGTACACCAACAACAGTATTCTCCAGTTCCTGTTCCGAGTATTGATCGAAACAGAGTTTGGCGTTGTAATAAAGGTTTTGGTATACAGACAATTCCTCGATCAGCAGGTCATCCTGCGATACGAAACCAATGATGCCCTCTGTCGCAGGATCGCCGGAATTGATATCCAGTCCGTTGATGAGCACCTTCCCGCTGGTGGGTGCACTGGAGCCATTGAGCACATTCAGCAGCGTTGATTTGCCCGCACCACTTGCCCCCATAATGCCAACGAGTCTGCCCGAAGTTTCAGTAAAACTGATGTCGTGCAACCCGACAGTGCCATTGGGGAACGTGTAGGTGATGTTCGCTGCCTTGAATACGATCCTGGACTTCAGGCGGTCCTCGACGAACGAACTGACGATGTCGCTGTAATAGACAGGTATGATCAGTTGGTTCCTGATCGATGCACCGGTGTTGAGAGGATAGGTTTTGAATTGTTCCAGCAGTTGGCCATTGATATATACTTCAGAATTCCCGACGTATTTTACAAAATATAGATTGGTGGACAGGATGCGGAGCACCCTGATCTGACCGGATAAATTTTTTCGCCTGATGTGTGTTGCTCCACTGGGAAGGTCTCTGCCTTGCTCGGTATTATCTATAAAAAGGAAATGTGGAGAGGGTGCAAGTTTTTTATCATTCAGCACAAATTCCCGGAGCGCTTCATATTCATCTTTGTCGATATTGAATGTATCAGCTACCGTAGTGATGAATTCCATTTCCTGGTCCGTTGCAGTCTCTGCATCTGACTTGATGAACTCCAGGAGCTGAACGAGGAATACAACTTTCTGCTGCTGAGCAAGTTCTTCGTTGATATTTGTACAGATTTTCAACACCCTGACCGATCTCCTGGCAAGAATGCGGCTTGCTTTCTGGGATTTTTTTTCATCTTCTTCAGCAAACTTCCTGACAAAATCATCATATATCTTCAGGAACGCTTCCGCAAGTTCTTTATTAAGCTGTTTGATCAGAAAGGATTTAACGATCGCCCTCCGTTCATCGACAGAACTTTCGGGTCTTGCTATGATCGCAAACAATTGCATCAACGCCTTGAGTATCGTTTCACTCATGATGATATTGTTTTAAATGCCACAGTAAGAAAACTGTGCCCTCCGAAGATAGTAAATTTATACAATAAGACCGACCTGCAACCGGATCATACCCGGAAGCAGTTTAGTTCCACTCACAGATCGACCTGCAACCCGATCATACCCGGAGGCAGTTTAGTTCCACAGACAGTCACCTACAGGCAGCTCATGCCCAGAGATAGAACACCAGGAAGATCATTGGGACAATGATTCCGATGGCCAGCAAAATTGCACCCTGTCCGCCGATCCCTTTTTTTCCCCTGACCATGATGATTCCTGTGATGGCCAGTGTGATCATGGAAAGCCCAAATAGGTCTGCAAAATATGTCCACAACTGCTTGGGCTTGTTGTAGTGCAGGAAATTCATTTCCCGGAACACTTTTCTGTTGCGGATTTTAAGCAGGCGGGTTTCCCCCGTTTGAAGGTTAACCGTTATGTGGCCCTTGTCAAGGTATATCATCAGGGAAGAGTCATTGGGGAAATAGTATTGTTTGTAATGATCCTTTTCTCCTGTCCTTTCCAGGAGTTCCATCACATATTCTTTTGTGACATTTTCGCGTGAAAGAGGAGAGATCCCCTCGACCTGCTCCGACCTTTCCACCATCGAAGGATTCCAGTGCCTGGCGATATGATGGTTCAGTGCAATGCCGGACGCCCCGTAGATAATTGCCATTCCAAAAAATAAATACCCCAACTTCCGGTGGAGCCACCGGTTCCTTTTACGCCACTTCATAAGGTTAAGAATAAGAAAGGTTGACAGACCTATATGATCTCTTTAAAAGACGATGCTTCGATATGGTAAGTGATGGTGGTGGTAGACTCCTCTCTTTCACCGGTTGCCTTGAGTGCCGCTTCAGCAGGGCAGTCTGCAGGTTCGGATGATGCAACTGCTTTATCATCTTCGCCGTCATGCGCTTCTTCTGTATTGCTGACAACAGATACCACAAGCTTCCCCGTCACTTCAACATTACTGCCTTCAAGTGTTACGTCAAATTCGGGAATTGATGGACCCACCCTTACCAGCAGGCTTGCTTCGGTAGAGTCGTTTGTAATGAACATCTTTTGTCCACCGTGTTTACATACGTGCAGCACCATACCGGTTATCTGTACTGTCTGATCCTCGAGTTCACTGGCAGAAGCCTCAATCGTGGAAATGTCCACTTTCTTGACATCCGTCTCATTAACTTGTCCTTTTTCAGTATTACAGCCAAAAAATAAAGCAATAATCGCCGCTACAATAAGTATATTTTTCATGGTTTTGAGTTTTGCCTAAAAATAGCCAGAAAAAAGTGATAATTTCAAGAATTCATCGAAAATTTTCAATGCAATCCTCGCGTGAATCGTACAGCTCAAACACATTATGCAATTGCAGTACCTTGAAAAGTTCTTTTACTTCAGGGTTGACATTGCAGATCTTAAGCTGACCATAATTATTATTTGCTGCTTTCAGGAGGGACAGGAAAACACTGAACCCAGAGCTGTCGATGAATTTGATTCCTTCAAGATCGAAGGCAAGCTTTGTATTGGGTTTGCTGAAATAAGGAAGCAGCTTTTCCTTTACAGGCTCAGCGATAAGGGCATTGAACCGATCCTCATCACTAAAGGCTGCCACCAGTATACCATTGTTTTCTTCTACTTCAATCATATCAGGCCTGGTTTGACAAATACTCATCCAGTTCATTCAGTGCAAGCGCTGATCTTTCAATGAAGTGGTCGATCATTTCCTTATACGAATGTGTATCTATACCGTCGTGCGATTTTATTTCCAGTTCCTTGAGCAATTCAGCCTCGGCGGCCATTCCCATTACAGCAACTGATGATTTAGCCTTGTGCGCTACCCTGGAGAGGTTTTTATAATCGGATGCCTTCAACAGCCGTGGCATCTCAGATGAATATTCACCAATTTGTTCACGAAAGATATCTACCATTTCCTGGATAAAATCAGAATCATTTGCCGACATGGACTGAAGGTAGGAGAGATCGGTGATCATGTGTGTTTCCCTTAGTAAATTGATGGTTGATAACTAACTATTAATGTCTAAATTTATTTTTTTATTTTTAGAAATGAAACCATTTTGAGGAAATTTTGGTCAGTCTAGGTGACGGCATTTGACTATTGCTGTTCATTTGATGTCCGGCATCGGATTATTGATGATGATTACCCTGTATGAATCTAATTTGAAATTTTGGTCCCCATGAAAAGCAAAACAACAATCATTATTCTAATTCTTTTTATGGCCTATACGGCTGAAGCCCAGCTCTCTGTTAAAGAACAAAGGCAGATGAAGCGGCATTATAATACAGGTGTCGAGCAGGTAATATCCGGGGATTATGCTGAGGCGTCCTACTCCTTTGATCAATGCCTGGCGCTTGATTCTACCTTTGCAAAGGCCTACCTGCAAAGAGGCAGGGTAAAGGCTGAGCTGGGGAAATTAGAGGAGGCTTTAACCGACCTTGAACTGGCTGTCCGGTTCGGAGAGGAACCCGGGGAGGCCTATTTTTACCTGGGCTACCTGATGTTCGGTCAGGATACCACCGGCATGGCAGAAGAGCACCTGCGTATGGCGCTGGAAAATGGATTCCAGGTGGCAGAAGCCTATTACTGCCTTGGCCTGAGTGAACTGATGAAGGGCAACGATGACCAGGCCCTGCTGCATTTCAACAGGGCAATTAATCTGAAAGATGACTATGCACTGGCCTATCACGATCGTGCAGGAATCAAACGGAGGCTGGGAGACCACCTCGGGGCATTGTATGATTATAAGGCAGCTGTAAATTACAAACCTGAATTTCCCCTGGCCTACAATAATATGGGGGCTGTAAAAATGACCCTCGGGGACTACCAGGGAGCGATAGGGGATTTTAGCAGGGCGATCGAACAGGCACCTGATCTTTACCTGGCCTACAATAACCGGGGGTTTGCCAATTTCCAGCTTGGCAATCTCGATTCAGCACTGCTGGATTTTAATCAGGCACTGGAATACCGGCCGGATTATTCAGAGGCACAATTGAATGCCTCCAGCGCCCTGGCACAGCAGGACAACCTGGATGCGGCCCTGTCTTTACTTGACAAAGTGATCCTGGAACATCCCCAAACCGGGGAACTTTACCTGAACCGCGGACTGATCAGGGAGATGCAGGGCGACCTTGTGGGAGCATGCGAGGACTGGAACATCGCCCTCGAACTGGGACAAGGGGAAGCATCGGAATACTTAAAGGAATGTAAATAAAAAAATACCAAGCACCATGAATGGTAGAAGCATCAGTCTATTCATAATTATTTCACTTTTTTTTACCGGGCTGCAAGGGCAGGAGGCCGTTGAGATCCGGAAAAAGGATTTCAGGAAAGACGCAGAACAGACCGAAGGGTTCCGGGAGGCGTGGAAAAGTATCCGGGAGGGAGATAAATATTATCAAGAAGGGGCAGGGACATACAGCATTGCCCGTGACCATTATCTTTTTGCCCACCAGTACAACAGTGAACATCCTGGGCTGAACTACAGGATAGGGGTCTGTTACTTGCATGGTGATGATAAATTCAATGCAATCGACTATTTCCTGGCTGCATATGATGCAGATCCGGAAATTACAGGTGACATCAAGTATATGATTGGCCGGGCCTACCACCTGGCAGAGAAATTCGACAAGGCCCGACAGTATTATATGGAGTATAAACAAGACCTCGTGACCGGGGAGGATATTGTAAATAAAACCAATCGAATCGACAAGCTGATCATGGAGTGTGAATATGGCAAGAACCTTTCTGCCAATCCACGCAGGGTGATCATCCAGAATCTCGGAGCGAAAGTCAACTCCCAGTATGATGATTATAATCCCCGTTTTGCCTATAACGATACGGCATTGTTTTTTACCAGCAGGAGGCCCTTTGGCAAAAAACCGAAAAGGAGCGATTTCGACAATAAATATTACGAAAATATTTTCATCAGTCCCGTAGAGGAGAATGGTAAAGCATTCATGGATGCATATGCACCCGGTAAACCGTTTACGGCCAAAGGAAATAATGCCATCGTCGGGGTTGGCCCCAATGGCAACATGCTCTTCATGTACCTTGGAGAAGAGGATGGAGGCAACATCCTGGCAGCAGAATATAAGCACGGGAAGGGAAAATGGAAGCGACCAAAACGGCTGACAAAAAAAATTGAGAGTGAAGCGGAAGAAACAACGGTGGCCATGTCACCGGACGGAGAGGTGCTCTATTTTGTTTCTGCCAATCCCGAGTTCACGAACGGAGGAAAAGATATCCTGATGGTCCGGAAGAATGAAAAAGGAAAATGGGGAACGCCGGAAAATATTAGCGGACTGATCAATACCGTCTATGACGAAGAAGGGGTTTTTCTTACCGATAATGGTCAGGTGATGTATTTTGCCTCCAAAGGTCATAATTCCATGGGAGGATTCGATGTATTCCGGTCGGAAATCGGCGAGGACGGACGCTGGGGAGTCCCCGAAAATATTGGTTATCCGGTCAATACTCCCGATGATGAAGTCTTTTATGTTACCGATACGGCTGGTGTTTATGGATACTATGCCACCCAGCGGGAGAATGGCCTTGGCGGCAAGGATATCTATAAGGTGATTTACCTGGGATCTGAAAAGCAGGTGTTGACCCGTACAAGTGACAGCCTGATCGCGGGACTGAAACTTATGGAGAAAGATCTCTTCCTGACCTATCCCGACCAGGTAACTGTTGACACCACCCTGATCCTTTCCGGCCAGGTGAAGGATACCCTGATGGGTGCCGATACCACCATCATGGCCGGACTGAGCTTTATGAATCCTGAAACCGGTGAAATTGTCGCAAGAGCAATGACAGGAACCGATGGTTTCTACAGGGCAAGGATCCCGGAACCCGGTATATATGGTGTGGAGATTAATGCAACCGGGTACCTCTATTACCTGGATATTCTTGACCTTTCAGGATTGAACGCAGATGAGCCGGCAGAAAGAAACTTCTACCTGCAAAAAATTGAGGTGGGTACGAAGGTCGTACTTGATAACATCTACTTTGAGACCGGTAAATCTGTGCTGACCCCGAATTCATATGAATCACTCGACCAGGTGGTGCGTTTCCTTGAAAATAACAAATCTGTGCGACTTGAAATCTCCGGTCATACGGATAATACAGGATCTCTGCGCATCAACTCCAGGCTTTCAGAAGCCAGGGCCCGGGCGGTTGTGCAATACATTGTTGAAAGTGGAATCTCTGAAAATCGCCTGGAATACAAGGGATATGCCGATACACAGCCTGTAGCGGACAATGATACACCCGAAGGACGCGAGATGAACAGGAGGGTGGAATTCAAGGTCCTGGAGAAATAGTTGGTTCATTTTTCTCCTGAACATGCCATGCGCTGCTTTGCATGGTGATGATAACCTGCGTGCAATATCCGGGTCCATTATTAAATTCTTGATTGTGCCCTGTTCAGATGATATATATATTTAAATAGTGATCAATAGTAAAATATATATATCATACCTGGCTTCTTTCGTACTCCAGGTTTCCTGGGCAACTATATTTCCGGCAATCCCTGCTATTAAACAACTGGAAACCTTAGAGAAAATGCTACTTTTGCTGGAGAAAACAACAGGACGTTCCATCCTGCTATGATCCGGGCTGACAGGCCGTAGTTCAAATTGACATAATTTACAGAAAAACAGGTACTTAAAATAGGATAAACGGGTGAGAAAAACAGTTTTCCACGATGCCCATAAAAAAATGGGCGGCAGGCTTGTGCCATTTGCCGGATTTGAAATGCCGGTGGAATTTTCAGGAGTAAAAAATGAGCATATTCACGTACGAACGAAAGCGGGCGTGTTCGATGTATCCCACATGGGAGAGATTTGGGCGACAGGAGAAAAAGCTGCAGCCCTTGTACAACGTCTCACTTCTAATGATCTGAACAGACTTTCCGACGGGAAGGTCCAGTATTCATGTTTTCCGAATGGGAAGGGTGGGATCGTTGATGATCTGCTGGTCTACCGCGTGCATGCGGAAAAGTACCTTATGGTTGTCAACGCATCCAACATCGAAAAAGACTGGAACTGGGTGGTTGCACAGAACGAGCAGGGTGCTGAAATTGAGAATGCTTCTGAAAGTACCAGTCAGCTGGCGATCCAGGGGCCGGAAGCAACGGCAGTGCTGCAGAAGATCACACCGGTGGACCTGGATGCAATCCCCTATTACTCTTTTGTGTTCGGGGAAATGGCCGGGAAAAGCAATGTCTTGATAAGTAATACTGGGTATACCGGATCAGGAGGTTTTGAGATCTATTTCAAGAATGAGGACGGTCCGGAGCTCATGGATGCCATCATGCAGGCAGGTGTGGAATTTGACCTGTTGCCAGCCGGACTCGCTGCAAGGGATACGCTCAGGCTTGAAATGGGATTCTGCCTGTATGGCAACGATATTGACGATACCACATCGCCCATAGAGGCAGGCCTGGGATGGATCACGAAATTTACTGAAGGGAATGACTTTATTGACAGGGCATTCCTGCAGCAGCAAAAGGAGCAGGGACCCACGCGGCGCCTTGTTGGATTCGAGCTGAATGAACGGGGGATCGCACGTAAGGATTATCCAATCCTCAATGAAGAAGGGACCAGGATTGGTCGCGTAACCTCGGGAACCATGTCACCGCTTACCGGTAAATCAATCGGGATGGGATATGTTCAGGTGCCTTTCCATAAAGTGGACACGCTCATTTATATAGAGATCAGAAAGAAACGAATTCCCGCAACAGTTGTAAAACCACCATTTTATAAACCAGAGTAAGCAGTCGAATGATGAATCATGTCGAAGTGTGTTTCAGTCCAGCATTGTATGCAGACTATGAAAATAAGGATGCAATTGTAGTGGTGACTGATATCCTGCGGGCCAGTTCTGCCATAGTCACTGCTTTTATGAACGGGGTGGAAAAGCTGATACCGGTCGGTACGCTCGATGAAGCAAAGTCCTATAAAGAACAGGGATACATGGTGGCCGCTGAACGGGACGGGATCGTCAGGGATTTTGCCGATTTCGGAAATTCACCTTATAATTTCAGTGCTGACCGTGTGCACGGGAAGGAAATTGTCTATTCCACAACGAATGGTACACGTGCGATCCACCTGGCCTCCAGCGGACACGAAGTGCTGATTGGTGCTTATCTCAATATCGGGGCACTGGCGGAGTATATCCGTTCATGCGACCGTGATCTGTTGATATTATGTGCAGGTTGGAAGAACAAGTTTAACCTCGAAGATACACTTTTTGCCGGAGCCCTCGCTGAACTTGTGCTGGCCGATACACGGTTTACCACCATCTGCGATTCGGCCAATGGTGCCATGGACCTCTATCATATTGCGAAAAACAATATGATGGAATATATCGAAAAGGTGGCACAACGCCACAGGCTTAAAAAGAACGGACTCGATGATGTCATCGCATATTGTCACGAAACAGACCGGACAAAAATGATCCCAGTTTTCCGGGAAGAAAGTATTACATTGATTGACTAATTGAATGCAGATTCTTTTGTTAACTTTTAGTTTATAATTAAAACCAATTGTTTTTGTGATAATTTTTTGAATAACTATCTTTACTGTTATTAAAATAACGATATAATTTTAAATCAAATCAGATGATGAAGCACAATTTTTATGCAGGACCCTCCATTCTTTCAGAATACACGATCAAGCAAACTTCTGAAGCGATCCTGGATTTCGCAGGAATGGGATTGTCAGTAATGGAGATCTCCCACAGGAGCAAGGAATTCGTTGCAGTAATGGACCAGGCACAGCAGATGTTCAAGGAGTTGCTGGATATACCGGATGGATATTCCGTGCTGTTCCTCCAGGGAGGCGCCAGTATGCAATTTTGCATGGTACCCTACAACCTGTTATCAAAAAAAGCAGCGTACCTGGATACAGGCTCGTGGGCATCAAAGGCCATCAAGGAGGCCCATATATTCGGTGAAGTGGACGTAGTGGCTTCATCAAAAGAATCGACCTATGCTTACATTCCAAAGGATTATAAAGTGCCTTCGGATGCTGATTATTTCCATATTACTACCAACAACACCATATATGGCACCGAGATCAGGGAAGACCTGGATGTCGGAGTACCGCTCGTAGCCGATATGTCCTCTGATATTTTCAGCAGGCCCATGGATATATCGAAATACGCACTGATCTACGGCGGTGCACAAAAAAACCTGGCCCCCTCCGGCGTCACTTTCGTAATCATCAAAAACGACATACTGGGAAAAGTGGATCGACCGATCCCGACAATGCTCAATTACCAGACGCATATTGATAAGGAATCAATGTTCAACACACCTCCTGTTGTTCCGGTCTTCGCAGCACTTAAAACCCTGGAATGGTATAAGCAGCAGGGCGGTGTTCCTGCCATGCATCAATCCAACCTGGCAAAAGCAGAATTGCTCTACGGGGAGATCGACCGTAACAAGCTTTTTCAGCCTAATGTGAAAGATGAAGCGGATCGCTCCATTATGAATGTTACCTTTGTAATGGATGAGAATTTCAAAGACCTGGAAGCAGATTTCCTTACTTATGCCACCGAAAAGGGGATGGTAGGAATCAAAGGTCATCGCTCGGTAGGCGGTTTCCGGGCATCCATCTATAATGCAATGCCCCTTTCCAGCGTGGAAGCACTGGTACATACAATGAAAGAATTTGAACAGAAAAATTAAACCCTACGGTATGACAAAAGTATTGATCGCAACTGAAAAACCTTTCTCTAAAGAGGCAGTTGCAGAAGTAAAACAGGTATTTGAATCAGCAGGATATGAACTGGATATTCTTGAAAAATACGCTTCTAAAGACGAATTGATTGCGGCAGTGGCTGATGTGCACGGATTGATCATCAGAAGTGATAAAATAGATAGTGAAGTGATCAGTGCCGCATCCTCACTGAAGATTGTTGTTCGTGCGGGGGCAGGGTATGACAATGTGGACCTGGTTGCAGCAACCGAAAAAGGTGTAACGGTAATGAATACTCCCGGACAGAATTCCAACGCAGTTGCCGAACTGGTGTTCGGGATGCTGATCTATCTCAACAGGAATGGTTTTAACGGAACAGCAGGAACGGAACTGCGTGGAAAAAAACTGGGGATCCATGCCTACGGATATGTAGGGAGAATTGTGGCCCTGATTGCTAAAGGAATGGGAATGAAGGTCTTTGCATTCGATCCATATGTAGATAAGGTGGTGATCGAGAACGATGGGGTGACCTGTCTTCAAACGGTCGAAGAACTGTACAGCAAATGCCAGTATATCTCGTTGCATATCCCTGCAAATGAAACAACACGGGTTTCCATCAACGAGGAGTTATTGTCGCGTATGCCTGACGGTGCAACACTCGTGAATACTGCAAGGAAAGAGGTGATCGATGAATCCGGGCTCCTGAAGGTGATGGCTGCCAGGGATGATTTTCGTTACCTGTCGGATATTGCCCCCGACTGCAAGGAGGAGATCGCGGAAAAATTCGAAGGCAGGTATTTCTTTACACCTAAAAAGATGGGTGCGCAGACTGCGGAAGCGAATCTCAATGCAGGAGTTGCCGCGGCAAAGCAGATTGTGGCATTTATCGAGAAAGGTGATACTACCTTCAAAGTCAACTGATTGTTTCAAGAATAACTTAACCTGATTATGGCAGTTTTAAAACCTTTTAAGGGGTTTCGACCTCCGGCGGAGCATGTAAAAGAAGTTGCCTCCAGGCCTTATGATGTGCTGAATTCAAAAGAGGCACGTGCAGAGGTGGAGGGAAATCCGCACTCTTTTCTTCACGTTGTAAAACCTGAAGTCGATCTACCGGAAGGGATTGACCTCTATTCACAGGAAGTGTACAGCAAGGCAAAGGAAAACCTCGACAGGTTGATCCATGACGGCTTCTTTGCCCGGGACGACAGGGAATTACTATATGTCTACGCCCAGACCATGTTTGGCAAGACCCAGTACGGGATCGTGGGATGCTCCTCGGTGGACGATTATATGAATGAAGTGATAAAAAAGCATGAACTGACCCGTCCTGATAAGGAGGAGGACAGGATGAACCATATCCGGGTATCCAATTTCAATGCGGAGCCTGTATTTTTTGCTTACCCGGACCATGCAGGCATCGATGCGATTGTGCAGCGCGTGATCAAAGAAAAACCCGTGTATGATTTTGAGACTGACGACGGCGTTGGACACCATTTTTGGATAATTGAGGCACAAAGTGATATCGATGCGATCGTCAGTTATTTTGAGAAGGATATCCCGAATACTTACGTGGCGGACGGGCACCATCGCACAGCGGCTGCAGCATTGGTGGGGAAAGAACGGAGGAAAAATAATCCGGACCATACAGGAGACGAGGAATACAACTATTTTCTTTCAGTGAATTTTCCTGCCTCACAACTCACCATCATAGATTATAATCGCGTGGTGACCGATTTGAATGACCTGACAACCAAGCAGTTCCTGGGTGAGCTGGACAAAGGGTTTGAGGTGAAACAGATTGGTAAGGAAATATACAAACCTGCGGAACCGCATGTATTCAGCATGTACCTGGAGGGGAACTGGTTTTCACTGAAGGCGAAACCTGCCACATATAATGATGATGATCCCATTGGGTGTCTCGATGTAACGATACTTTCAGAACAGGTATTGGGTCCCGTACTGAATATCACGGACCTGCGTAAATCGAAGCGTATCGATTTTGTAGGGGGAATCAGGGGACTTGAAGAATTGAAAAAACTGGTGGACCAGGGGAACATGGAGGTGGCATTTGCACTGTATCCCGTATCAATGAAACAGTTGATGGATATTGCGGATAATGATCTGATCATGCCACCTAAAACCACGTGGTTTGAACCGAAATTAAGAAGCGGACTCGTGATACATTCACTTGAAGATTAATATGGATATTAAAGAGAACCTGAAGAAGTTGAAGGAGCGCATTCCTGATCATGTGGAGCTGGTTGCAGTATCAAAGACCAAACCGGCAAGCATGGTTCGTGAATTGTTTGAAGCCGGACATCTTGATTTTGGCGAAAACAAGGTGCAGGAGCTGGTTGAGAAGCAGGAGCAGCTGCCCGGGGATATTCGCTGGCACATGGTTGGCCATCTCCAATCCAATAAGGTGAAATATATCGCTCCATTCGTTTACCTGGTGCACGGCGTCGACAGCCTGAAACTCCTCAAAGTACTGGAGAAAGAGGGCAGGAAAAATGACCGGCAGATCAACTGCCTGCTGCAAATGCACATTGCGAAGGAATCTTCTAAATTTGGACTCAGCGAGGATGAACTGATGGAGATACTTGCTTCTGAAACGTACCGCAATATGGAATTCGTAAAGATACGCGGACTCATGGGTATGGCTACTTTTACAGATAATTCTGAACTGGTCAGGGAGGAGTTTCAAAATCTAAAACGTATATTTGAAGAGCTAAAAACGGATCATTTCAGGGAGCATCCTGAATTTTCTCTATTGTCTATGGGAATGTCGGGAGATTATGAAATTGCAATTGATGAAGGGAGCAACATGATCCGCGTAGGCAGTTTGATCTTTGGTCCACGGAATACCAATTAAAAAATGTTTTGAGATGATCGATCTATCAGTCAGGTATGCAGGTTTAGAGTTAAAAAGTCCGATCATTGTTTCCAGCAGCGGCCTTACCAGTTCTGTTACAAGGATCAGGAAAATTGCTGCCGCCGGTGCCGGTGCAGTAGTGTTAAAGTCGCTGTTCGAGGAGCAGATACAGTTTGAGATTGGCGCAATGGAGACCGGTGGTGACTATCCAGAAGCTGCCGATTACCTGAGGACATATGCCCGGGAGAATTCTGTGGATAATTATCTCGAACTGATCAAAGAGGCCAAGGCTGCTGTAGACATCCCTGTTATTGCAAGTGTGAACTGTTACAGCAGCAACGAATGGGTAGATTTTACAACACAGATGGAAGAGGCTGGTGCCGATGGGATCGAGTTAAATATCTATTACATGGCCAACGACCGGAAAAAAGATCCACGTGCTTACGAAGATATTTACCTCCGCATTCTAGAAGAAGTGAAGAAGAAGGTGAATATACCGGTGATGGTCAAGTTGGGATTGCATTTCACAAATCTCTCCTGGATGGCCGAAGAACTGTCAGTAAGGGGTGCCGCAGGAATCGTTATGTTCAACCGTTTTTATGCCCCCGATATTGATACTGATGATTTCACCATGGGATCTGCCGAAGTGCTCAGCTCTCCTGCGGATATCAGGAATTCCCTCAGGTGGGTGGGCATCATTTCATCAGAGGTGCCAAAGCTGGATATTGCCGCCTCTACCGGTGTGCACAGTGGCCTGGGAGCTGTCAAACAACTGCTGGCAGGTGCGGAGGCAGTTCAGGTATGCTCTGTCTTGTACAGGAACGGCGTAGATTATTTACATGAAATTGTTGGAGAAGTGAAAAAATGGATGGAGAAAAAACAGTACAACTCCATTGAAGAGTACCGGGGCAAAATGAGTTATGCAAACCTGAAAGAGCCTGCAGCTTACGAACGTGCCCAATTTATCAAGTACTTTTCAAAGATGCACTGACCTGGCCTGATCATTTCAAACATCCCCACCCCGGTCCGGCGCCTGCAGTCCAGCCCGATGCATGGATAACGGGATAACGGTACTCAGTATTCTTTAATCACCTTGATCATCTCCCGGATCAACTTTTTCTTATTGTCTGCGGTTTCATTCAGACCGGAGTTCAATGTATCCGTGAGCTGGACGATCTCTTCATCAGAAAGGTCTCCAATGCTGTTCTCAATCACGGTAAAAGCTTCAATGGCAGTTGCATAATCTTCCCTGAGCAGGAGCCTGGCAAACAGGGGCACCTGTGTATGGTAATCCAGCCCGGATTGCCAGCATGAGGATACGAGCGCGGACCGGACCGGACGGTACCGCTGGTTTTTTAATGCAGCAACCAGGAAAGTTGTTGCTTCCTGGTTATTAAGGTCGTTAAGTAATGTAGTGCATGCTTCCATGACTTCATCGTCTTCGGTATCGAGCATCACTTCAAAGATCTCGGGCAGAATGGTGATGTTGCCCTTTTCCCTGATCTCATCGATCACTTTGATGGTAGCCGTAGTGTTGCCGGACCGGAGAATGCTGATTTGCTTTTTTTCAGCTTCTTTGGCTTTCAGGTCCTTTTCTTTTTGTTGTTCCATTTTTATTTACTGCAATGCCTGTCAAGATATTCCCGGGCTTCATATTTTCCGTATCGAAGCGCATTTTTGAAATCAAAACAGGCGGTATCTAAATTTCCGAGTTCAAGGTCGGTCTTTCCCTTTGCGAACCATATTTCGGGATCCCTTGGATCCAGGTCCAGCGCCATGGAAAAATCTTTTTCCGCGTACCTGTATGTTCGGGTGGCAGCATAAGTACGCCCCCTGTTAAAATAGTAGGCCGCATTCCCATCTTCAATTTCCAGCACTTTATTGAATGTGGAGAGTGCATCCAGGTATTTGCCTGCTGTAAAATGGATCTCGCCAAGTTCATTCAGTGCAGTATGTGAGCGCGGGTACAGTTCGAGGTATTTGTTCACGTAACTGACCGCTGCATTATATTCCCCGAGCTGACTGTGGACCTTTCCTGAAACCAGGTAATAATCAAATGCGTCCGGTGCCTGGCGGAGGAGCCGCTTGCAATCTTGCGCGGCATCCTCGAATTCACCTTCCTCAACCAGGAGGTCAATTCTCAATTTCAAAGCCTCCATATTCCTGCTGTCAGCATCAACCGATTTCTCGATGGCATCAAGTGCAGCCCTGTTGTTGCCGGAAGTATGGTACAATTCCGCCAGCTGCTGATTTACAATAGATTTTTTTACTCCTTTTTTGTCCAGGGCACGCAGCCTGTTGATCGCTTCCAGTTGATCGCCTCCATCCCTGAGATGCGCAATCTCCTGTAGTTCTTTATCGTAGGGTGAGTACCACTCCCGCTCTCTCCACATTGCGATCCACGCAGCGGAGGATTCAATTAATGCCAGGTCTTTATCGAGCAGAATATCCTTTTCCGGCAATTTGTAATACGATCCCAGGTGTTCTTTCAGGTATTTAACGGCCAGCTCCGGGCGGTTCAAGTGTGCCTCGGTTTTTGCCAGCATCAGGCTTGCCATGTTCCTGCGCTTGCGGTTCACAAGGAGAAAGTCTTCACGCGCCTGGTTGAATTGTTTCAGGTGAAATAAACAGACCCCCCTGTTGAAGAGTACATCAACGCTTCCCGGATCCCCGGCGACAGCAATTTCAATATAATACATCGCCGAATCATAGTTGTTCACCTCCATCAGGGCTCTGGCATGCAGAAGTGCATCGGGATCTTGCTGGGCGGAGACCAGCGGGAAGGTAAAAAGGAATATGATCAGGGCAAACTTTCTCATCATTCTATAAATACATCATTTTCATTTCCTGAAAAAACATAAATAAAACCGGTGAGTGTGTAGGATTCAATGCCACCCAGTCGTGGTTCAAAAACCTCGCATATGTAATAATAAACCCCGGGAGCAACCACCTTATCTGTGCCCATGATCTTACCGTCCCAATTCAGGTCGGGATCATCTGTCTGAAAAATTAAGAGTCCCCATCGGTTGAATACCTGGAAATCAACTTTTTCAACATATGCAGTTCGAAGCGGCACATACAAGTCATTGGTTCTGTCGTTGTTGGGTGAAAAAACATTAGGCAATACGTAATTGGAACATTCATCGAGACAGAGCCGGGGCGAAAGGGGCGATTCATTGGCGAATGAGTCCACGGCGCTGATATAATAACACCCTGTAAGCGTTTCCTCGGTCTTCCGGTCAATATATGATGTATCAGTGGGACTGCTTTCATAGTCCTCGATCAATGCCGGTTCACCTGCTTCGGTGGGTGAGTAATAAAGCCTGTATCCTACGATATCCTCAAGGCAACTGTCGGCAGGCAATTCCCAGGTAAGTAAGTTGTAAAACTCATCGCAAAAGGATTGACCGGAAAGGATCGGGGTACAGGGGGGAGTGGTATCAACGGGCTGTGTACAGTTCACATGACTGATGTTGGAATTCTCGTAGAGTTTCCCTTCAATGCTGCGCCAGCCAGTGCTTTTCACCCTGTAACAATAGTCTTTATTGTTTTTCAGCCCCCTGTCCACATACACGGGATCAGTTGTAAAACCAATGGAATCGAATATCCCGGTCGATTCGTTGTGCCGGTAGATGGTATAATCGTAATTGATCCATGGCACATTTTTCACCATTTCAATGGTGATTTGATTGTCACCCCCGGTAAGCTCCGGATAAAACGAGGAAGCAAGCTCCTGCAGATCGGGATCACTGATCATGAACCTGTTGCCCGGTGCATCATTATACAACAGGATCTTGTATGAATATGGGAACAGCTCCGTATTCACTTCCGTGTCTGTAAAGATTGTATCAGCAATATCGGCAGTCTGTTTCGAGAATACCTGCTCTTCAATTTCTCCGAACAATCCGCTGCTGCGGGTAATAACATATTCATAGGGGCCATTTGCAGGAATAGTATCCAGGTCGCGGGGCTGTGCCCATTTTAACTCAATATCTCCCGATGGACTGTCGTCTGTAACACTTACCTGCAGCATGGAAGGCACACCGGCGATCAGCGGCGTGCATGCCTCTCCACTCGGAATGCTGAGGGCGCCATCAGGATAAACGGATACGATCATGTAACAGTATTCTGCCCCCTGGTCAAGGCCATTCCCGTTGTTGTCGTCAAAATAAAGGGTATCATCCCGACCATCCATGACAGCAATGGTTTCATATCCTGTGCTTGCCGGAACACCGGTTACGCAGGAATCGGGTGTAAATCCGGAAGGACCTTCCCGCCTGTAGATCCTGTAACCGGTTACATACGGGCAGGAATCAGGTTCCCACGTAACCGTTACACTGTTCGATGCAGGAATAAGTCGCGGAGTGTCAGGGGCAGCGCCAATCACCCTGATATTAACATTCTTGATGTCCACCAGCTGGGTTTCGGGATTATTGTCTTCTCCTTTGAAGACAACGGTATAATTTTGCTGGCGCACATGGCTGCAATTCGTCTGCCAGGTAAACACGCCTTCACTGTGACCTGAATAGGAATTCGCTTCATCAACCATAAATGCTGCCTGCTCCTGATCAACAATGAAAGGCCCCCCGGAGGCCGATAGCATGATCGAATCGTCGTTGACATCATTGGCAATGACCCTGAATGCAATTACTTCACCTGCTTCAACACACAGATCCGGCATCGGGGTGATCTCGGGTGTATTATTATCTGTTGGGTATACTTCGATCTGCATGTCCCTGACAATATTCCCGATCTTAACACCGTCTCGCCATTCTTCGATATCGATGGCTATGTTGTAAATACCGACCTCTACAGGACGGCTCCAGGTAAGATCCCCGGTAGTTGCATCGATAAAAAGTGTGTCGCTGGCAGCAGGTAACTCATAGTTTTCTATCGGTTTTCCATCCTCTTCCGTACAAACCGTCAGCTTATACGATATACTGTCACCGTCAGGATCGTAGGCTGCAGGATTATGAATGAACATCTGGTTGAGTGCTGCCCTGTCGATGGGTGGATTCAATAAGACCGGTGTGGAATTTGAACCGATGGTGGGATTAATTGTGATTGTGGTTGTAATGGAAAAGACTACGTTCACCGAGTTGGGAATATTCTTGACACCAAGGTTGCGATTTGGATCCTGCACCACGATCTTGTAGGTGCCGGGACCCGGAAACGTATGCTGCGCTATGTAAGTGTTTTTCTGGTAAAAATTGGGAAGCCTGGTAATGCTGGTCCTTGTGGCAGAAGACACGGTATTGTCTCCCCACTGGACCTCAAGTGATGAACGGTCGGCCTGAGAAAGTGTATAGGTAAAGGTAGTGATCAGGATCTCATATGTATAATCATCCAATTGCGACAGGGTGATCTCACCGGCACGATTGTGCGTGGCGCTCACCGGTTCAGCAATGAATACACATATGATAAGTAATGGAATTAATCGCTTCATTCTGTTACCTCAGCTTCAGTTCCTCTTCCTGCTTGTTATAATCAAATTTTATGCCCTTTTGTTTACCTCCGGCAGAAAAGATCAACAGGTTGGTCTGGTCTGCAAAAATATCAGTCAGGATTGCGTTGTAAATGTACAAAGTTTTCGGCTTATCCCTTAGTTTTATATGCAATTCAAGTCGCATCGATAGTTCGTCGAAGGTTATGGTATCTCTTATGAGTTCCAATGCTGGTCCATCTTCCGTCGTGCGCACGGTGAATGATGCTTCCAGGTAATCCCTGAACCATGCTATTTCCGTGTTGCCACGGGATTTCAGGCGAATGGGTTTTCCATAATAGTGAAAATAGGCTGTCTCCCAGTCATCAACAAAGGTATTGATGGTAATGTTCAGCCTGTTTCGTTCCATTGTAACATTGGTTACTGAAACATGCAGGGGATGTGCTGCAACCAGCATGGAAGAAAAAAGCAAAACAGGAAACGGGAGAAATATTTTTTTCATATTGCAAATTTAATCTAAACTTGTATCCAAAAATAAATTCAATGCCGGTTTTTAGCATGTATCTCGAATTGGGAATTGACCACATCATGGATTTCAGGGGGTATGACCACATCCTGTTTATCCTGACACTTTGCGCTGTATATTTCTTTAAGGAGTGGAAACGCGTGCTGATATTGATTACAGCCTTCACTATAGGGCATAGCACAACCCTGGTACTGGCAACCCTGGATGTTGTGAAGATTTCCACGGGACTGATCGAATTCCTGATTCCACTGACAATTTTCCTTACGGCGATCTTCAACGCCACATACAAATACGAAAAGGTGAATAAGCGGCTTCACATGATGAAATATGCTGCAGCCCTTTTTTTCGGTCTGATCCACGGCCTGGGATTTTCAAATTACCTGCATAGCCTTCTTGGAAACGAAAGCAGCATTTTAAAGCCACTGCTGGCATTTAATATTGGGATTGAACTGGGACAAATTATTGTGGTCGCAGTGATTATGTCTGCAACCTGGCTGGTCGTCAACGTATTGCAGGCGAGAAGACGGGAATGGAACCTGTTGATTTCCGGGGCTGGACTGGGTATTTCATTGGTACTTATGATCGAGAGGTTTCCCTGGTAATGTTTTCAGGACGCTTCAATAGCATTCATATTTTTCCGGGATAGACAGGAATCCACTTTAATCAAACCGGTGCGCTTGATGAAAAAACCATAATATTTCCCCGACACTTTGGAACTCCGTCCGCACGACTTTTCGCCCCAGGGATCAGCCGCGAATATTCTTTGTATCTTGCAATCTTAACTAACCTGTAATAATGATGCGTTCCTGGGATACAGAAATCAGGGAGTACAGGCAATTTTTGAAGCTCGAAAAAGGATTGTCTGCCAATTCAGTTCAGGCATATGAGAATGATATGAGGAAGCTGGTTCAATTCATGGACATGGAAGGTATCAATGCAGGACCTGAACAGGTGGACCCGCAAATATTGCACGCATTCATCAGCCGGGTGAATGAACTTGGTTTGAATGCCAGGAGCCAGTCGAGGATTATTTCAGGGATCAAGTCCTTTTTTAAATACCTGGTACTGGAGGAGCGGATCAGCAGCGATCCCTCCCTGTTACTGGAAAGTCCGCGCATAGGCAGGAAACTGCCCGAGGTCCTTTCCATCGAAGAAATCGACAAACTGTTCAGTGCCATCGACCTGAGCAAACCGGAGGGTCGACGCAACAAGGCAATGCTTGAAGTGCTGTACAGCTGTGGATTGCGGGTGTCTGAGCTTGTTGGTCTCAGAATCTCCGACCTGTTCAGCGATGAGGGCTTCGTGAGAATCATCGGCAAAGGGGACAAGGAAAGACTGATCCCGATAAGTGCCACTGCCCTGAAAGAGATCAACAATTACATGCCGGACCGCAATGCAATGCTTGATATAGATAAAGGACATATGGATATCCTCTTCCTCAACCGGCGCGGAAAGCAACTCACCCGGGTGATGGTCTTTACGATCATCCGGCAACTTGCAGAGAAAACCGGCATCCGGAAACGCATCAGTCCGCATACCTTCAGGCACTCCTTTGCCACACACCTTGTGAATGGCGGTGCAGATCTGCGCGCAGTCCAGGAGATGCTTGGACATGAATCCATTGTTACCACCGAAATATATACCCATCTCGACAGGGAATACCTCAGGGAGGCAATCATCAGTCACCATCCCAGGTCATTGAAGTAGGCAGGCAGCATCGAATTGAGCAACACATCATCCAGGGCCGCAACAGCTCAGGGGCCAACAATTTAACCGGGTAAGCATTGGTTTTTCCGCTTCAGCTGGCGCATCAGCGCCTACCCGGCCCTGAAATTCTTTTAGATGCTGCCGCGATCGGGAATTGCCACCATTTTAGGATGTAGCAGCTTCCATAGGAAACAATTATTTAACTTTATTTAGAATTGTTTTATCATTTTTTTAGATACATTTGTACTTTCGAAAAAATACCCATAGTTAACTTGTTCATTATTAACACTTAAAAGAATATAAGAATGTCGAAAGTTAAGCGTGTTTATACCTTTGGAGACAAGAAAGCTGAAGGAAAAGCTGACATGAAAAATTTGCTGGGTGGCAAAGGGGCCAACCTTGCAGAAATGAACCTGATCGGGGTGCCGGTGCCACCGGGATTTACCATCACAACAGATGTCTGTGCAGAATATTATGAGCTCGGTCGCGAAAAAGTTGCAGAACTGCTGAAGCCCGAAGTAGAGGCAGCCGTGAAGAATGTTGAACAGATTATGGGCACGAAGTTTGGCAGTAACGAAAATCCCTGCCTGATGTCTGTACGTTCCGGGGCAAGGGTTTCTATGCCCGGAATGATGGATACCGTATTGAATCTCGGTATGAACGAGGATGCCGTTGAGGGCCTGATCGCCAAAACCGGAAATGAAAAGTTTGCATGGGACAGCTACCGTCGCTTTGTACAGATGTATGGAGATGTGGTATTGGGTATGAAACCCGAAAGCAAAGAGGATATTGATCCGTTTGAGGAGATCCTTGAAGAGGTGAAAGAAGCCAAAGGTGTTCATAACGATAATGAGCTGGACGTTGAAGATTTGAAGGGCCTGGTAGACAAGTTCAAAGCTGCAGTGAAGAAGCAGACAGGTCATGAATTCCCGGTTGATCCATGGGATCAGTTGTGGGGTGCAGTAATGGCTGTATTCGACAGTTGGAATACTGAGCGTGCTATTTACTATCGGACAATGCACCAGATTCCCGAAGAGTGGGGAACTGCTGTGAATGTGCAGGCCATGGTATTTGGAAACATGGGGAACAAATCAGGTACAGGTGTTGCATTCACAAGGGATGCTGCAACCGGTGAAGATATCTTCAATGGAGAATACCTGATCGACGCACAGGGAGAAGACGTGGTTGCAGGTGTGCGAACTCCCCAGCAAATCACAAAAGAAGGCTCTCTTCGCTGGGCAAAACTGGCCAAAGTTTCAGAAGAAGAAAGGGTGTCCAAATTTCCTTCGCTGGAGGAGTTAATGCCGGAAGTATATAAGGAACTGGATGATACCCAGACCAAACTGGAGAATCACTACAAGGACATGCAGGACATCGAGTTCACCATTCAGGATGGCAAACTCTGGATGCTGCAGACACGTAACGGTAAACGAACCGCTGCCTCTATGGTGAAGATTGCCATGGACTTGCTGCGTGATGGCATGATCGATGAGAAAACTGCATTGCTGAGACAGGAGCCTGAAAAACTGGATGAACTGTTGCACCCTGTGTTCGATAAAAACGCGATGAAAGATGCAGAGCTGATCGCTAATGGTCTGCCTGCATCACCGGGTGCAGCAACAGGACAGATCGTATTCTTTGCTGATGAAGCTGCCAAATATCCCGAGGCGATCCTGGTGCGTATCGAGACTTCTCCCGAGGACCTCGAAGGAATGAACATCGCAAATGGTATCCTTACTGCACGCGGGGGGATGACTTCCCATGCAGCGGTAGTGGCACGTGGTATGGGAAAATGCTGCGTATCTGGAGCCGGTGGTGTGAAGATCAACTACAGGGAACGCACCATGGTTGTTGGAGACAAGAAATTTAAAGAAGGTGATTGGATCTCGCTCGACGGAGGAGAAGGAAACGTATATGAAGGCAAGATCACAACCATCGATCCTGAACTGAGTGGCGACTTTGCAGCCGTGCTGGAACTTGCTGAGAAGCTTACCAAAATGGATGTGCGGACCAACGCCGACACACCAAATGACGCACAGGTTGCCAGGGATTTCGGCGCAAAGGGAATTGGCCTTACCCGGACAGAGCATATGTTCTTCGAGGGCGAGCGTATCATTGCCATGCGTGAAATGATCCTCGCATCTAATGAGACTGAGCGCCGCAAAGCCCTTGAAAAACTGTTGCCATATCAGCGCGAGGATTTCGAGGGAATCCTGGAAGCGATGCAGGGATACGGAGTAACCATTCGCCTGCTTGATCCTCCTTTACATGAATTTGTGCCGCACGATGAAGAAAATCAGAAAGAAATGGCTGACCAGATGGGCGTTTCTGTTGATGATATCAAGGCACTTGTTGATGACCTGCATGAATTTAACCCCATGTTGGGACACAGGGGATGCCGCCTGGGGAATACATACCCTGAAATCACCGAGATGCAGGCAAGGGCAATCATCGAGGCAGCTGTCAACCTGAAGAAAAAAGGTATTGATGCACATCC